>JBAXHE010000006.1:0-88476 GCA_037139055.1 Betaproteobacteria bacterium
GAAACCTGCACCCGCTTTCAATCCTCGGTAATGTCTACCGGAGTGTAAGGCGGCACCCGCTCAAAAAGGTCGAGAATATCGGCATTGCGCATGCGAATACAGCCATGCGAGCCGGGAACGCTGGTCACGGCGGAGTCGGGACTGCCATGAATATAGACGTAGCGGCGCATGGTATCGACGGTTCCAAGCCGATTGAATCCGGGTTCGCGGCCGGAAAGCCAGAGGATACGAGTCAGAATCCAGTCGCGCTCGGGAAACGACGCACCCAGTTCGGGCGAATAGCATTCGCCACTCGGTCGGCGCGCCACGAAAACCGTGTTTTCGGCTTGATCCCCGCCGATTTTTGCACGAATCAGATGTCGCC
Source organism: Betaproteobacteria bacterium (assembly GCA_037139055.1). Taxonomy (GTDB): domain Bacteria; phylum Pseudomonadota; class Gammaproteobacteria; order Burkholderiales; family Rhodocyclaceae; genus Propionivibrio. The sequence goes on from JBAXHE010000006.1 coordinate 365, forward strand.
CCCGTGGCGTGCAGTAGCTTCCACATTGCTCGCCGGCACCGTTGCCCGCGGTCGATACGGGATAGCTTCGCAACACCTGCCCGTCCTCATCAACAAGCGTCAGCAACTGATGGGCCAGTGAAACATGAATGCTTACGCCGCTCACCCTGGATTCTCTCGTTTGGAGCGCCTTTCGGCAAAAAAGCGCGAGAGCAATTGGCCGCACTCTTCGGCCAATACACCGCCTTCAACCTCGGTATGATGATTCAGGCGATCAACAGCAAACAGATCGAGCACACTGCCATGCACGCCGGTTTTCAGATCCCGCGCGCCATAAATGACTCGCGCGATGCGTGAATGCAGAATGGCACCGGCACACATTGCACACGGCTCGAGCGTGACAAAGAGTTCGCAGCCCGGAAGCCGGTAGTTTTCCAGGCGTCGCGCCGCATCTCTCAAGGCCGCAATTTCAGCGTGTGCGGTCGGGTCGTTTTCACCGATGGGGGAATTGAAACCGCGCCCGACGATTTCTCCATCCCGGACAACGACGGCGCCCACCGGCACTTCACCGAGGCATTCTGCGGATCGGGCCAGCGAAATCGCCTCGCGCATGAAGAATTCATCCTGCATCGTCGGTTTTCTTTTCCGGAGAGACCGGCGAAAGCTGGAAACGCTGGGTGATGCTTTCAACTTCGGGATTGATATTGACGATCGGCACTCCTCTGTCGCGAAGGGACATCAACATGTCAATGCCACTGGAGTCAATCGACGTACAGTCCGCGAGGGACAAACGCGCTTTCCCTGCGCCGATGCTACGCAAGCTGTTCAGAACTTCAGGAGAGATCGCCGAAGAGACATGTCCGCCCAGAACGATATCTGCGCCAATCGCGGTAACCCGTCCGAGAACCCGCTTCTGTTCTTGTTCGCGGATCAGTTCGCCGATCAGAACGGAACTGCTTCCGTCCATGCCTTCCCTATCCCAGGAAAAGCCAATGCCAACGCCGTTACTAAACCGCTCAATGCGCACCAAGTTACCGAAGCCGAAGGCACTCCGACCCGCATAATGAACTTCGCCGTAATCGTCAGCCCCGTGGATCTTCAAACTGCCCGGAACCAAGCGCGGCAGATGTAAGTAGAATCCACCAGCAGAAATATTCAGGACACTTCCGGGATAACGTTCACCCTCTTGTTCCACCACACCGGTCAGTGGGGTGGTCAGTTGGTAGCGGGGATAACGACGTTGTTCCAAAAAAACTCCAGCAACAATATATGATATTCAATTGACCCGGATTGGCGTAAATAGTGCCTTTCCAAAGCATTCTTATATAATTTTAGGAAAAAATGGGGGCAAACGCACGATTAATACGTTTGGGCAAATCGGCTCCAATAAGGACGAATAGTATCAGGAGTCACCCCGAACGGGAGTCATGCGCAAGAGGCCAACGGATAATCCTTCGTTTGACCCGCCACGCCTCACCGTGGATACTTCGCACTACTGCTCTCAGGACTATTGATCCATGTTATCCAATCTAAAACGTTCAACTCGTCGGCTGTTAGCACTTCTTGCCCTGCTTCCGAGCACCGTGCTGATTCTCGGCACGATCTACATGTTCGGCATGGACTACCTCGAAGGGTCGCCACGGACCTTTCTTGAAAGCATTCAGTGGGCTTCAGAAACCCTGACCACGACCGGCTACGGACACGACAGCCACTGGACGCATCCGGCGATTGCCTTATTTGTGATTCTGGGTCAGTTTATGGGCCAGTTTCTGGTTTTCCTGATCTTCCCGATATTCGTATTACCGTATTTCGAAGAACAGTTCGAGGTTCGACTTCAGCACATTCTGCCGCCAATGGAAGGCAAAGTACTGTTCTATCGCTACACCCCGGCCATTGAATCGCTGATCGACGAATTCATTCGTACCAACAGCCCATTTGTTATCTTTGAAGAAGACATGGAACTGGCGCGTAACCTGCGCGACCGTAAATACAACGTAGTTTTCGGCAAGCTGGCAGAAGATCCTTCCGTACTAGCCCGCGTCAAACAGGCGCGAGCAGTGGTCACCAACGCTGGCGACCATGCCAATGCCACCTGCACGCTGATCATTCGCGAATTCGGTTTCACCGGGCCGATTTATGCGCTCGCCGACGAACCGCTGTATCGGGCGCCGATGATCCAGATTGGCGCCTCGGATGTGTTTACTCCTTCTCACGTTCTCGGGGCGGCCCTGGCCTCACGTGCCAGTCTGCGCATCAGCCCACCGGCCGAAGGCATGCACCTGCTGGGAACCAAGGTCGGGATGGCCGAGTTCCGCGTCCGCGCCAGCAGCACTCTGGCCGGAAAAAGGCTTGGCGACTTGCATTTGCGTGAAGACTACGGTGTTTCGGTCATCGGGCAATGGCGTGAAGGGGTGTTCGCCACGACCAAAGGCCCCGGCACCCTGATCGAACCCGGAGCGATCCTCGTGGTGGTCGGCGCGCAGGAAAAACTCGAGCAGGTCGAACGAATGGCCATGCCGATCCGGCGCACCGGACCGATCATTCTTGCCGGTTATGGGGCGGTGGGCCACAAAGTGATTGAAATGCTTCACGACGCTGGGGAGAAATGCGTGGTCATTGACCAGAGTGCGGCTCCGGGTGTCGATGTGGTCGGCAATGTGCTTGAACGTTCGGTTCTGGAAAAAGCCGGAGTCCGTGAAGCCAGCGCGGTCATTCTTGCCCTGAGCGAAGACAGTGAAGCGGTGTTTGCCACCGCTGTGGTTCGTGAATACGCTCCGGAAGTCCCTTTGATTGTTCGCGTCAGCCGTACGCCCAATACCGCCCGACTCTACCGTTCTGGAGCCGATTTTGCCATTTCAGTAGGTCAGGTTGCCGGACAGATTCTCGCCTATCACCTGCTCGATGAGCAGGTCATCCCCGTTGAAAACCGGATCAAATTCAGCCGCCTGAGTGCCGGAACGCTGGTGGGGGCGCATCCCTGGCGCAATGAAGCGATTGAAAAGACCGGGGCAAAAATCGTTGCCGTCGAGCGCGGGCAGGAGGTTCTCGTTGAATTTCCAGATGACTTTGCACTCTCTGCGGACGACGCCCTGTTTGTTTGTGGCTCGATCACCAGCACTGAACGCTATCAGCGCCAATTTCAGGCGAGCACAGTCAGCGCCCGAAAAGCACCGGCCCCAGCCGTGTCCAAACTCAAGGAGTCATAACAAAGTTGCTTTCAGGATAAAGTTAAGGCAGCATTCACGATTGCTTTCCCTAGCCTCAATGGCCTCAATTCGTTCATGGCCCACCCTGTACACCGGTATCCCTCCAAAAACAACTCGCGCCTCAACCCGGCACTCTGTGCTGGCGCCCTGACGCGCCTGCTCTGGAGTTTCCTGGCCTTGGTACTCCTCTGGTCGGCGGTCTTCTGGGCCGTATCATGACGTCTCATTCCTCGACGATCCTGCATTTCGATAATGTAACGCTGGGCTACAACCGTCATCCGGCCGTACACCACCTCAAAGGTGAAATCTCTGCGGGGAGCCTTCTGGCGGTGGTGGGTCCCAACGGTGCCGGGAAATCCACCCTGCTCAAAGCCATCATCGGCGAACTGCGCCCCATGCAGGGAAGCATCGTTCTTTCCGGAGTGAAGCGTGAGCAGATTGCCTATCTGGCTCAGGACGCGTCGCTCGACAACAGTTTCCCTATCGTTATTTACGACTTTGTGGCCATGGGCCTGTGGTCTGAATTCGGGGCTTTTCGCAGCTTCAATCGTGCCGCCAAGAAACGCATTGAAGAAGCCATTGCCGCGGTCGGTCTGAGTGGTCTTGAAAACCGTCCCATCGGGCAGGTTTCTGGGGGCCAATTCCAGCGCGCGCGATTTGCCCGGGTCATTCTGCAGAATTCACCACTGGTTTTGCTCGATGAACCTTACGCCGCCATCGACGCCAATACGGTGAGTGATCTTTCCGCGCTGGTACAGCGCTGGAGTCGCGAAGGACGTACCGTCATCAGTGTTTTGCACGATTTTGAGCACGTCCGCAAAGACTATCCCGAGACACTGCTATTGGCTCGAGAAGTCGTCGCTCGCGGCGCAACGCATGAGGTCCTGAGCGAAGAGAATCTGCTGCGCGCGCAAATTCTCGCCGAAACTCACGTTGATGCCTCCATCTGCCAGGGAGCGTTGGACTCGCACGAGGAGCACCAGCACTGATGGATTTCATGAACATGCTCTCCGACTTGCCTCTGATTTCGCCCTTCGTCGAATTTGGCTTCATGCGTCGCGCCCTTGCCGGCTGCCTGGCACTCTCACTGGGAGCGACCCCCATTGGCGTTTTCCTGATGCTGCGGCGTATGAGTCTGGCTGGCGACGCAATCTCTCATGCCATTTTGCCCGGCGCAGCGATTGGGTATCTGATCGCCGGGCTGTCACTGTCGGCGATGACCGTCGGCGGTCTGCTGGCCGGCATCGCCGTGGCCTTGCTGGCCGGCGGCGTGGCCCGCCACTCGGTGATCAAGGAAGACACCAGTCTGGCGACCTTTTACCTGATCTCGCTGTCAGCCGGAGTGCTGATCATTTCCCTGCGCGGCAGCAATGTCGATCTGTTGCACGTCCTCTTCGGCAGTGTTCTGGCGCTCGACGATGCCGCGCTTTTCCTCCTCGCCTCGTTTGCCTCGCTATCGATTGTGGCCATTGCCGCCGGCTTGCGGCTTCTCGTTCTCGAGTGCTACGACCCGTCGCACCTGGCGCGAATCAGTCGACTCAGCCCCTTGGCACATTATGGTTTTCTGATCCTGGTGGTGGTGAATCTGATGGGCGGATTCCATGCTCTGGGGACCCTGATGGCCGTAGGGATCATGATCCTGCCCTCGGCCTCGGCACGCTTCTGGGTCGGCAACATTGTTCCCTTGCTGCTTGTCGCCATGGGGATTGCCTTTTTCGGTTCAGTCTGCGGACTGCTCATTTCCTACTATGCCAACCTCCCCGCCGGTCCGGCCATCGTTCTGACGCTGGGTGGGTGCTACATCCTCTCGATGATCATCGGCCCTCTCGGTCCGCTGGTCAGCCGCCTGCGCCCGCGCTGGCATTTCGAACGCTGAGTCGACGGATGAAGTCATTTCTCCATACCCTCACCCTGCTCGGACTTCTGTTTCTTGGGCCGGCGACGGCCGTCGAAAGAATCCAGGTCGTTGCCAGCTTCAGCATACTTGGCGATCTGGTCAAAAACATTGGCGGAAAGCGAATTAACCTGCATACGCTGGTAGGCGAGAACTCAGACGCTCACGTTTATCAGCCCACCCCGGCCGATGCCAAGTTACTTGCCCGGGCTCAACTGGTGGTGGTTAACGGTTTTGGTTTTGAAGGCTGGATCGACCGACTGATCAAATCTTCCGGATATCGCGGCAAAGTGGTCGTCGCCGGAAATCAAGTCAAAACGCTCCAACGCTCCCACTCAAAGACTCACTCACCCGGCGATCACGACCAAGAGGCCGACCCCCATGCGTGGCAGGACTTGTCCAACGCAGTCCGTTATGTCGACAACATTGAAAAGGCCTTGAGCGAAGTTGACCCGGCAGGTATCGCGACCTACCACGCCAATGCCAGCCAGTATAAAAATGAAATCACCGCTCTGGATAGTCAGATCCGCAAAGCCTTCAGCGCCATTCCCGCTGAACAGCGACGAATCGTTACCTCTCACGATGCCTTTGGCTATTTCGGCCGGGCCTACGGAGTCACTTTTATTTCTCCGATTGGGGTCAATACCGATGCCGAGCCCTCGGCGGGTGACATCGGTCGCATCATCCAACAAATCAGGCGCGAAAAAATTCCAGCCATATTCATGGAAAGCATTTCCGATCCACGACTGCTGGAACGCATTCGTGCCGAATCTGGAGCCAAACTCGGGGGCACTCTTTTTTCAGATTCACTTTCGAAAGCTGACGGTCCGGCGGCAACCTACCTCGAGATGATGCGGCATAATTCCAAGGTTATTGCAGCAGCATTAAAGAATTGACTTTCCCCATTGATAAGTTCCATGCCAGTCGGATAGTTAGTAATTCATTCATGCTATATTTTGCCCCACCCTCAACCCGATCCAATACGAACCTTCCCTCATGAACTACCTTAAAATCGTCGGCTTGTTCGTTGTCGCTTATCTGTTAAACCGTACTGCTCCGGGAATTCTTGAGCACTTGACCCAGCTTGGCGGCACCGAAACAGCCATTGCCCATTCCTTGTGGTGTCTGGGACTGTTTCTGGGATTCGGCTGGGCGTGCAGCAAGTTTTCCGAAGGAACCGTATTCCCGAACTTCACCCTGCAGCTTCTGGTCGGCATCGTCCTGCACGATGCCCTGGCGCCGATCGCCCCGCAGATCATGCTTCCGGTGGTGGTGTGTACTGCTCTGGCCGCGATCATTCTAAAAGGCGGGGGGGACGAGTTGGAGAGGCTCGATTTTGTCAAAATCGCCTTCCCCACCTTGCTGATTGCCATTGTCGGATACCTCATCACCTTCTTCGTCATGTTCCCGATCCTGATGGCGCTGGGGCTGAATGGCAAAACGGCGGCCTTGCTCTCGGCCATTCTCGGATCGACCGATCCGGCGGCGCTGATTCCGACACTGAAAAACATTGTTTTCAAGAATGAGTACAAGCGACTCTCAAGTATTGCGGTAGCAGAAAGTGCCCTTAATGATGCCGTCGGTGCCATTTTTGTCGCCGCTGTTGCAGCGATGATTCTGGCCGGCAATTCTGTCGATTCACTGAGCACATTGTTTTCCGGGCTGTTCAGCGCCGAAAACATGACCCAGCTAGGCGGACAATTCCTCTTTGGCACCATCGCCGGCATTATCGGCTGGGGGGCAATGTACGCTTATGAACGCTACCAATCGCAAGGCAACAAGCGGGATGTCGGCGAATCCATTTACGATTTTGCGATCGTCCTGGCGGTTCCACTGGTGACCTTCCTGTTGGCCCAGGCGATTCACGGCAATGGCTTTCTGGCGGCCTTTGTCGCCGGCCTGCTGGCCAACTACAACCATGGAAGTGAGTATTTTCACAAGACCCTGCATACCATGGAAATTCAGGTCGAGAGTATCGCCAAGCCGATGATTTTCATGATGGTCGGCCCTTTTGTCGCTTTAAGTGACCTGTGGGACACGGCGCTTCTCGGCCTGCTGGTGTCGCTCGCTTTCATCCTGGTCGCCCGACCGGTGGCGGTCATGCTGTCCATGCTGCCCACTGATCTGAGCATCAAAGACAAGCTCTTCTTGAGCATCATCCGCGAGACGGGAGTCATCCCGGTCGTGCTCGCCGTTATCACCGTCGCACAATTTCCGGAAATGACTGAGCTGATGCCGCTGACGGCCTGGGTGGTGATCTGGACGCTAACCCTGCTACCGGCAATCACCCCGTGGTGGTCAAGAAAACTCGGTGTGGTGCAATAGTAGGGAAGCAAACCGACAGCCATGACTCAACCGCAACGCATAAGCGCTGCAAAAGGAGTCGACAGTCAGGGGGGGCTGAGTTTGAAGCGGGCGAAGGGAACCCCTGCCCGATCTTAAAAAATCCTGGAGACGCTTATTCCGGAAGCCGTTCGATGGCGTTGGGGTCTTTCTTGACACCGGGTTTACGGCCTCTTGCCGGAGCAGGAAGATCGCACGAAAGGCGGCAACTGGTGCCTTCAATCTTTTTGCCATCGATAAAGCGTGTCACCTTGCAGCAGATCACATCACCCGACGCGGAAAGTTGGGAAACCTGAGTCTTCAACTGCGCCATCGGGATATGCAGCGCCTGCGAAATCTCAGCATCGAGTTGCTCTCCGTTGGCTCTCAAAAATTTAAGAATGGCTGCGTTCATTCGGGAATCCCCATACGGCTAAAAATAAAATACGGTTAAGTTTGCGCTTTAATTGCGGTCTGGGCAATTAACCCAAGCATGACGGGCTGTCAGTTCTCATAGCCGGGCCATAATCGCAATACGCACGAATAAAAAACCCGGCAGAAAAATGCCGGGTTCAATCATATTGTTGCTATTCTACAGCACCCCATCGATTTATCCAATGCAAAAAACACGTAGGTGTTTGTCAGGTTTGAACTTTTTTCTTTTATCCCCATCAAAATTTCATGCACGCCACACTCCCTTTTCTTTCCAAAACTGATTTCCCCGTACTGATACGCCGCTCCATCGAAACCTTGCAGGTCAACCTTGGTTACCGCTGCAACCAGAGCTGCCTGCATTGTCACGTCAATGCCGGCCCGCAACGTCATGAGGAAATGACCCGGGAAACCATCGATGCCCTGATGGCCTATGTCTCGGCGACACCGGAAGTCAAAGCACTGGATCTGACCGGGGGCGCCCCGGAAATGAACCCGCATTTCAGACAACTGGTGATCGCCGCACGCAGTAGAGGACTGAAGGTCATCGACCGTTGCAACCTGACCATTCTCGAAGAGCCGGGATTTGAAGACCTGGCCGATTTCCTGGCATCACATCGCGTCGAAGTGGTCGCCTCACTGCCCTGCTATCTGGAATGCAACGTCGATCAGCAGCGTGGCAAAGGGACGTTCCAGGCCAGCCTCAAGGGGCTAAAGCGGCTTAACGCACTTGGCTACGGCATTGCGCAGAGCGGTCTGATTCTTGACCTGGTTTTCAACCCCCAGGGACCGAGCCTGCCGCCAGCACAGGAATCTCTCGAAGCCGTCTACAAGACACGCCTTGATCAGGATCACGGCATTGTTTTCAACCATCTGTTCACGCTGGCCAATATGCCGATTCAACGTTTCGGCTCGATGCTGATTTCCAACGGCCAGTTCAATAACTACATGCAACTGCTGCATAGTGCCCATCGCCCTGAAAACCTGGAGCACGTCATGTGCCGCAGACTACTCTCGGTGGACTGGCAGGGCTATCTCTATGACTGCGATTTCAACCAGCAGCTTGGACTGCCCATCAGCCATACCGGAAAACAGCGCCTGCATATTTCCGACGCGTCTGCCCAGGCACTCGACGGACACCCCATCCGCGTCGCCGATCATTGTTTCGGCTGCAGCGCAGGTCAAGGCTCCAGCTGCGGCGGCGCACTCGGTGACGATGTCGCCGCCGCGCCGACCTGCGGCAGTTGAGCTGCAGTCTGCCGCTGATGAAGGTCAAACGCCTCCTGCTGGTCTTCCTGGTTATCGGGCTGGGCCTGGCTTTCATTGGCTTTGACCTCGGACGTCTCCTCAGTCTTGATTATTTCAAGAGTCAGCAAGCCGCGATTGAAGCATGGCGGTCAGCACAACCGATGACGGCGGCACTGTGCTTTTTCCTCACTTACATCATTGTCACCGGGCTATCCCTGCCCGGTGCGACCGTCATGTCGCTGGCCATAGGGGCTGTTTTCGGGCTGTACTTGGGCGTTCTTCTGGTTTCTTTTGCAGCCAGTATTGGCGCCACGCTGGCCTTCCTTACCGCGCGCTTTCTGCTGCGTGACTGGGTCCAACTCCGTTTTGGAATACAGCTGCGCATGCTCAACACCGGCATTGAAAAAGATGGCGGGTTTTACCTCTTTACCTTACGCCTGATGCCCGTCTTCCCCTTTTTCATCATCAATCTGTTGATGGGACTAACGCCCATACGCACCCGCATTTTTTATGTCGCCACGCAGACCGGCATGCTGGCGGCCAATTTGATCTTTGTGAATGCGGGAACTCAACTGGCAAAGATCGACTCACTGTCCGGTATTCTTTCACCCAGTCTGATAGCATCCCTAACCTTGCTCGGCATCTTTCCTCTGCTCGCCCGAGCCTTGGTTAATAGTCTGGTGGCAAAGAGAACCCATTCCACTCTGCAGAAACCTGGCCCTACCGACGCTGTGTAAAACTGGCGCCGAAGCCGAATGCGCAACAATCTGGCGTCAGCCGAACGAATTTTGAGAATATTCCATTGAAAAACCATACGACAAATACTCCCCCACTTTCTGACTCGACGCAGGAAAACACGAACAGCAACGAAGCGCAGAACAAGGTCAGCGAAACTCCCTCTCCGGGTTCTTTCGACGAAATCTCGCTCTCACCCGGCCTGCGCGCGGCCCTGAAGCAGCTTGAATACCTGACGATGACGCCGATTCAGGCGGCCAGTCTGCCGATTGCGCTCAATGGACATGACCTGATTGCTCAAGCCAAGACCGGTAGCGGCAAAACGGCGGCGTTTGCCCTGACTCTGCTCACCAACCTGAATCCCCGTCGCTTTGCCGTGCAAGCCATGGTACTGTGCCCGACACGTGAACTGGCCGACCAGGTGACTCAGGAAATCCGCCGCCTGGCGAGTTTCGAAGACAACATCAAGGTCCTTTCGCTGTGCGGTGGAACCACCATGCGTCCGCAGATGGCCAGCCTGGAACATGGCGCGCACATCGTCGTCGGCACCCCGGGCCGGATTATGGATCACCTCGAACGCGGCAGCCTGCGCCTCGATGCGCTTAACACCCTGGTACTCGACGAAGCCGACCGCATGCTCGACATGGGTTTCTACGACGACATCGTTTTCGTCGCCAAGCAATGCCCGGCGCACCGCCAGACACTGCTGTTCTCGGCGACCTACCCGGAAGGGATTGCCAAGCTGGCCAGCCAGTTCCTGCGCAAGCCGCAGGAAGTCAAACTGCTGGAACAGCACGAGGGCAGCAAAATCCGCCAACGCTTCTATGAAATCAAGCACGAAGAGCGTCTGCAGGCCGTGGCTATCCTGCTCAAGCACTACCGCCCGGCCAGTACGCTGGCCTTCTGTAATACCAAACAGCAGTGCCGTGATCTGCTCGACGTGCTCCATGCGCAAGGCTTTCATGCACTGACCCTGAATGGCGATCTGGAGCAGCGCGAGCGCGATCAGGTGCTGATCCAGTTTGCCAATCGCAGCTGCTCGGTGCTGGTCGCGACCGATGTCGCCGCCCGCGGTCTGGATATTGCCCAGCTCGAAGCGGTGATCAATGTCGATGTCACCCCCGACCCGGAAATCTATATTCACCGCATCGGCCGCACCGGCCGGGCCGACGAGGACGGCTGGGCATTCAGCCTGGCCAGCCCGCGCGACAAGCGCCGGGTCGACACCATCGTGCGGATGACGGGCACCACCGCCGAATGGCATACGCTCGGATCGCTGCAAAGCGGCAATGATCAGGCGCTGGTTCCACCGATGGTCACTCTGCAGATTCTCGGCGGACGCAAGGAAAAAATCCGCGCTGGCGATGTGCTCGGCGCGCTCACCGGTGATGAGGGTGGAGCGCGCAAATTCACCCGCGAACAGGTCGGCAAGATCACCGTCACCGACCAATCCACCTATGTTGCCGTGGCCCGAGAACTGGCCGGCGAAGCCATCCGCAAACTAACCAACGGCAAGGTCAAAGGCAAAACGGTTAAGGTTCGTGCGCTGGAGGATTAGGCCGCTAACCGTTTATACCCAGAGCGGCTGACCGGTTTTATCTAGAAGAAAAAGGTAAGTACGCAGGTCGAATTCCAGCTGATGGTATTCAGGCTCTATATGCCGGCACAACTGATAGAAGGCCTTGTCGTGATCGCGCACCTTGAGATGCGCGAGTTCATGCACCACGATCATGCGCAGGAATTCAGGAGGCATGTCCCGAAACACGGTGGCCACGCGGATTTCCAGCTTTGACTTGAGTTTGGTCCCCTGCACCCGGGAAATCCGGGTGTTGGTACCCAGCACCTGCTGAATCACCTGCATCTTGCTATCGAAGGCCACTTTATCCAGTTGACCGGCATTGCGCAGGTATTCGTTCTTGAGCTCCTGCACATAGTCATACAGCGCCTTATCGGTGCGCACCGCGTGCCCTTGTGGATATTTCTTCAGCAATAAATCACTCAGCCGATTTTGTTCGAGCAGTTGCAACACTTGCTCAACCAGCGGCGGCGGATAGCCTGACAGGTAGTTAGGTGGAGGTTTTGGACGCATTGCGGAATAATCTCGGTGGCGATGCCATGAATGATTTCTAGGCAGTAGTTTACCTCTGACTGACAATAGTTAAGACTATCGTTTTTCTGGCAAGCCCGTAGAATCTGCACCAAACGCATTCTGGATTCCATTTCATGCTCGAACAAATCAATCACCTCGCGCTGGTCGGTAGCCTGATGCAGCAGATGTGTATCTATCTGGTGATTGCCTATTTGCTCACCAAGACGCCCCTCTTCGCGCCACTGATGCAAGTTACCGTCCGCCTGCCGGACAAACTGGTCTGTTATTTTGTTTTTTCCGCCTTCTGTATTATGGGCACCTATCTGGGCTTTCAGATCGAAGGCGCCATTGCCAACACCCGCGCAATTGGCGCCGTGCTGGGCGGGATTCTCGGCGGCCCGGTGGTCGGTTTCCTGGTCGGCCTGACCGGGGGTCTGCACCGCTATCATATGGGCGGCTTTACCGACTCGGCCTGCGCCGTATCAACGACGCTTGAAGGATTGATCGGCGGCGGGCTCAACATCTATCTTCTGCGCCGCCATCGGGCCGACCAGTTGCTTAATCCGATGATTGTCCTCGGCACCACGCTGTTTGCCGAAATCTCGCAAATGCTCGTCATTCTGCTGATGGCTCGCCCTTTCGATCAGGCAGCGCGTCTGGTGGCCCATATCGCCCTGCCGATGGTCGTCACCAACTCGCTCGGCGCCGCCCTGTTCATGCGCCTGATCCTGGATCGGCGCGAAACCATGGAAAAGTACTCGATTGCCTTCTCGGCCAAGGCGCTGCGTATTGCCGAGCGCTCAGTCGGCGTCCTGATGCAGGGGTTCAACGAACATAACTGCATGCGCATGGCCAAAATTGTTCAGGAGGAAACCGGGGTCGGCGCCGTAGCCATCACCGACTGTGAGAATTTGCTTGGCTTTGTCGGCGTCGGAGCAGATCATCATCTGCCCGGTACTCCAATATCCTCTCCGCACACTTTTTACGCCATCGCCCACAACGAAGTCGTTTATGCCGATGGCGCCACCATCCCCTACGCCTGCTCTGTATCCAAGGACTGCAAGCTCGGATCGTCGCTGGTCATCCCGCTGCGTGGTGAAGGAGATCGGGTGTTCGGGACGATCAAGCTTTATGAGCCGAAACGAAAATTCTTTTCCTCGCTCAACCGCACTTTGGGCGAAGGCATCGCCCGCCTGCTGTCGAATCTGGTTCTTGCCGGAACTATTGAGGAACAGAAACGACTGCTGGCGCAATCGGAAATCAAGCTATTGCAAGCCCAGATCAACCCGCATTTCCTGTTCAACGCCCTGAATACGCTGGCTGCGGTAATTCGCCGCGACCCGGACGATGCTCGGCGTATCGTTCATTATCTCTCGACATTTTTCCGCAAGAGTCTCAAGCGGGTCAGCACCGATGCCACGCTCAAGGATGAACTCGAACACGTTGATTCCTATTTGCAGATCGAACTGGCGCGCTTTGCCGGACGTCTGTACGTTCATTTCGAGGTTCCGGATGAATTGATGCACTTGCGCCTACCCGCCTTTACGCTGCAACCGATTGTCGAAAATGCCATCAAATACGGTATCTCCCAGTTGATCGAACCGGGTCGGGTGACCATTAGCGCAGAACGCCAGGGAGATTCCCTGACCATCCATATCGAGGATAGTGCTGGTCTGTACCAGCCATCGCCTGAGAGTGACGGTCTGGGAATGAACTTGGTCGACCGGCGGATTAAAATTCGCTACGGATCAACTTACGGGATCAGTGTGACCTGCGAACCGGAGTTCTGGACCCGAGTGAGCATTACCCTACCCGCCGAAGAAGAGACTGTGACATGCTGAGCGCCCTGATCATCGACGATGAAGCCCCCTCTCGTGAAGAGTTAAGAGAGCTTCTTGCCACCGCCCCGGACGTAGACGTGATCGAGGAATGTTCCAATGCCATCGAAGGCCTCTCGGCCATTCATCGCTTGCGCCCTGACGTCGTCTTTCTGGATATCCAGATGCCGCGTATCAGCGGCCTGGAAATGGTCAGCATGATCGACCCATCGGCCTTGCCGCATATCGTATTTGTCACCGCCTATGACGAACATGCCCTCAAGGCCTTTGAAGAACACGCCACAGATTATCTGCTTAAGCCGATCGACCCGAAACGCCTGGACAGAACGCTGGATTGGCTGCGTAGCGGTGCGCACCCGACGGCCAGAGCTTTTCCCGGTACGGAATGCGTCTTGCATCAGATCCCCTGTATTGCGCGTAACCGCATCCTGCTGATTGCCGTGGACGAGGTCGAGTTTGTGCATACCGATCTATGTGGAATTCAGGTCATCTGCAATAGCCGTCAGGGAGTGACCGAACTGACTCTCAAACTCCTCCAGGAACGTACCCCGCTGATACGCTGCCATCGACAATATCTGGTCAATAGCAAACAGATCGCCGAAATCGAGCTATTTGACAATGGTGCGGCAGAAATCATTACCCACAGTGGCAAACGCGTACCGGTCAGCCGCCGGCATCTTCGCGAAATCAAGGACAAGCTGCTGATCCCCTGAGTTTTTCCTCGCCGCTCACTTTCTCCTGATTACCGCTTAATTCTTCTGCAAACCGCTCGGCAGATAGCGCCACAACGTACGTCCAACCGAGCTAAATTCCACCCTGCACTGGCGCGGCACGGCTATTCATTTGGCCAAACGTGCCCTTAAGCGCTTGTCTCAGGGTTGCACACCAACAAAGGGGAAACAGATGAGTTCATTAACACTGATATTTGCGGCGGCTTGCATCTTTGCCATTGCCTACCGCTTCTACGGTTTATTCCTGGCCCAAAAGGTCATGAATCTGCGCGAAGAGCGTGAAACACCGGCGGTAACCTTCAGCGACGGTCATGACTACGTCAAGACCAACAAGTACGTCCTGTTCGGTCACCACTTTGCCGCGATCGCTGCGGCCGGACCGTTGCTGGGTCCTGTTCTGGCCGCGCAGTTCGGTTATATGCCCGGCGCACTCTGGATTCTTATCGGCTGCGTGCTGGCCGGTGGAGTACATGACATGGTCGTGCTGTTTGCTTCGGTACGCCACAAGGGAAAGAGTCTTTCGGTAATTGCCGAAACAGAGATCGGCAAGTCAGCCGGAAAAGTGGCGTCGGTTGCCGTCCTTTTCATCCTGATTCTGACTCTGGCCGGTCTCTCCATCGCTGTGGTCAACGCCATGTTCAACAGCCCATGGGGTACCTTCACGGTTTTTGCCACCATCCCGATCGCCATGATCATGGGCATTTACATGCAGAAGGTTCGCCCCGGTGATATCAAAGGAATGAGCATCATCGGCGTGGTTCTGCTGATCATTTCTCTTTATGTCGGCCCCTATGTTGCTGCCAATCCAACGCTTGCAGCCATGCTGACCTTCACCAAGAAAGAACTGGCGGTCATCATTCCGGCTTACGGTTTCTTTGCTTCCGTGCTTCCAGTGTGGTTCTTGCTGGTACCGCGTGATTACCTCTCCACCTACCTCAAGATCGGTACGATTGCGGCCCTGGCCGTGGGTATTGTTTTTGTTAACCCCGAAATGCACATGCCGGCAATTACGCCGTACTTCTTCGGCGGTGGCCCGGTTATTCCTGGCGCAGCATTCCCGTTCCTGTTCATTACGATCGCCTGCGGTGCTCTCTCAGGCTTCCACGCCATCATTGGTTCGGGAACCACGCCGAAGATGATCGCCAACGAAAAAGACATTCTCTTTGTCGGCTACGGCGCCATGCTCACCGAAGGGTTTGTCGCCATGATGGCGCTGATCGCCGCCTGCGTTCTGGTTCCGGCCGATTACTTCGCCATCAACGCCGCTCCTGCAGCGTTTGCCAAACTCGGACTGGCCACGGTTAACCTGCCCGAACTGGCCAGCCAAGTGGGTGAACAGCTTCAAGGTCGTCCGGGCGGAGCAGTTTCCTTGGCTGTCGGTATGGCTTACATTTTCTCCGCCGTACCTTTCATGAAAGGGATGATGGCCTACTGGTATCACTTCGCGATCATGTTTGAAGCCGTTTTCATTCTGACCGCCGTCGATGCCGGAACGCGCGTTGGCCGCTATCTGTTGCAGGAAATGCTCGGCAAGGTATACCAGCCTTTCTCCGATAATTCATGGACACCGGGTGTCATCATCACCAGTGCTCTATTTACCGGCTCGTGGGGTTACCTGGTATATACCGGCGATATTTCGACGATCTGGCCGCTGTTCGGTATGGCTAACCAGTTGCTTGCCACCTGTGCTCTTATCGTTGGCACGACGATGCTGATCCGTTTGGGCAAGGCCAAGTACGCATGGGTAACAGCAGCACCAGCCCTCTTCGTACTGCCTATTGTCATGTGGGCCGGCTACATGAACGTCACGGCCAACTTCTTGCCGAAGAACCTGTATCTGCTGGCCACCATGTCGGTGATTCTCATGGTGTTGATGACCATCGTCTTCATCGCAGCATTCCGCCGGTGGTACACGCTGTTGAAGATTGAAGAAAAAGTCACCGACAAGTTTGGTGACAAAGTCCTTGAGTTAGTGACTGACTAAAATTGTTTCCCAAATAAAAATAGTAGCAATATCATGAGTTAGGCCAGTCCCTGAAATCAGAGACTGGCCTGTTTTTTTGGTTGTTTTGCAGCGCCAGTAAAGTGTCAATATTTTCACCGTAATACCTCCCCGCTTTAGCTATCACCGAGTAGTATTCTGAAAATCGATTAACAGGTGTTAATGGAGTGCTTCATGAAAAGACGTTCCTTCCTGAAAAAAGCCAGTCTAGGACTGGCTGCAGGAGCAATAGCCACCCCCGCCATTGCCCAATCGGGACCTACTATTAAATGGCGCATGGCATCGAGTTTCCCAAAGAGTCTGGATACGATTTACGGTGGTGGAGAAGTCGTTGCTAAAAGGGTTGCTGAAGCAACCGGTGGAAAATTCCAGATACAGGTTTTTGCGGCCGGCGAAATCGTGCCGGGTTCGGGCGTTCTTGACGTAATCAAAGATGGCACCGTAGAGTGTGGTCACACTTGCGGTTACTACTTCTATGGCAAGGATCCAACCTTCTGTATCGATACCTCAATTCCCTTCGGAATGACGAATCGTCAGACCGATGCCTGGTTCAGGCATGGAAACGGCAGCAAACTGCTCGGTGATTTTTTTGCCAAATCCAATATTCTGGCCATTCCTGCCGGGAATACGGGTGTTCAAATGGGGGGGTGGTATCGTAAAGAAATCAAATCCGTTGGTGACCTCAAAGGGCTCAGGATGCGCATCGCCGGCTTAGCGGGTACTGTGCTCTCCAAACTCGGTGTTATCAGCCAGCAGCTTTCTGGGGCTGATATTTACCCCGCGCTTGAAAAAGGCACGATAGATGCTGCTGAGTGGGTTGGACCGTATGATGATCAAAAACTGGGACTTTACAAAGTTGCCAAGTACTACTACTACCCAGCCTGGTGGGAAGGTGGAACGCAGATATCCCTGTATATCAACCTCAAGGAATGGGAAAAGCTCCCCAAAGAGTATCAAACCATTCTGAGAATCGCCTGTGCTGATGCCCATATGGACATGCTCGCCAAGTACGATTCGCGAAATCCAGCCGCTCTCAACGAGATAATCTCAAGCGGCACGCATTTCCGTCAGTTCCCGAAAGATGTCATGGAAGCATCCTACCTAGCAGCCCAGGAGGTCTACAGCGAGATCATGGCCAGAAACCCGGAATTCAAGAAAGTTTTCATGGATTATGTCCAGTTCCGGGATATGGAGAACGCCTGGTTTCGACATGCCGAGGGTACTTTCTCCAATTACATGTACAGCAAAATCATGACCAAAAAATAATTTCAACCAATACGGGAAATCGGCTTTTGTGCCATTTTTCCGAAAAAAACACGAAAAGGGAGCATTGGCTCCCTTTTTCTTTGAGGGGGAAATGCTAATTTACTTGGAAAACCACCTAAAACAGTACTAGATTGATTCTGCAGTTCACTGCAAATACGACGTTAGTATTTTGAACCCACGCTCAATTTCTGGGTCAATGCTGGACCAAGTCTTGGAACTTGGAGTTTGACACGTCACACATTCCCTGCGACCCAAGCAGGAAATGAAACTGCTTGCCTTACTACAACACATCCTGGAGGGGCCATGAATCTTGTTTCCAAACATCTCATATGGTGGTTACTGACGGCGGTCGGGGTATTCTCCCTCGGTACCGTGGCACTGTCCCGCGGAGAATCGATTAACGCTTTGTGGATTGTGACAGCTTCCGTTTCAATCTATCTTGTGGCCTACCGATATTACAGTTTGTATATCGCCGACAAGGTCATGCAGCTCGATCCAACAAGGATGACGCCGGCAGTTCGACACAATGATGGCCTGGATTATGTCCCGACCAACAAGTTCATCCTTTATGGCCACCACTTTGCGGCCATAGCTGGTGCAGGTCCACTGGTGGGGCCGGTGCTCGCAGCGCAAATGGGTTACCTTCCGGGAACGCTTTGGATCATTGTCGGTGTCGTTCTGGCAGGAGCCGTACAGGACTCCATGGTGCTATTTGTTTCTACACGTCGAGATGGACGTTCCCTGGGTGATCTGATCAAGTCTGAACTTGGATTGGTTCCAGGAATTATTGCCCTGTTTGGCACTTTTTTGATCATGGTCATTATCCTCGCCGTTCTGGCACTGATCGTTGTCAAAGCGTTGGCTTCAAGCCCGTGGGGGACGTTCACGGTAGCTGCGACGATTCCTATTGCCATGTTCATGGGCGTGTACCTTCGCTATATCCGTCCAGGTCGCGTGGGTGAAGTCTCGGTCATCGGATTCGTGCTGCTGATCGCCTCGATCATCGTCGGCGGTCAGGTTTCACAAAGCCCAGAATGGGCACCGATGTTTACTTTTACTGGCGTTCAACTGACCTGGATGTTAATTGGTTACGGTTTCGTGGCTTCAGTATTACCGGTGTGGCTGTTGCTTGCCCCACGAGATTATCTATCGACTTTCCTGAAAATCGGTACGATTGCTTGCCTTGCACTATCCGTTGTCTTTGTTGCCCCGAATCTCAGGATGCCTGCAGTTACACAGTTTATTGATGGCACAGGTCCGGCATGGTCAGGCACACTATTCCCGTTCATTTTCATCACCATCGCTTGCGGTGCGGTATCGGGTTTCCATGCACTGATCTCTTCGGGTACGACTCCAAAGCTGCTTGATAACGAAAAGAACGTCCGCTTTATCGGTTACGGCGGCATGTTGATGGAGTCATTCGTTGCCATCATGGCTATGGTTGCTGCTTCGATTATTGACCCCGGCGTCTATTTCGCCATGAACAGCCCCGCCGCCATTATCGGCAATACGGTGGTCAATGCTTCGCAAGTAATCTCGCAATGGGGGTTTGTCATCACCCCTGAGGTGCTTATTCAGACAGCGAAAGATGTTGGGGAAAACACCATTCTTTCCCGGGCTGGAGGGGCTCCAACGCTCGCTGTTGGAATGGCCCAGATTTTTTCGCAAGTAATCGGCGGGCAAGCCATGATGGCCTTCTGGTATCACTTCGCCATCCTTTTTGAAGCGTTGTTCATCCTAACTGCCTGTGATGCAGGCACTCGTGCCGGGCGTTTCATGCTGCAGGACTTACTGGGCACCTTTGTTCCTTCATTAAAGTCAACTCGTTCCTGGCCAGCCAATCTGATCGCTACCGGACTATGTGTTGCTGCATGGGGCTACATTCTCTATCAAGGTGTCGTTGATCCGCTGGGCGGGATCAACAGTCTGTGGCCGTTATTTGGAATTTCCAATCAGATGCTGGCAGGTGTTGCGCTCATGTTGTGCACCGTTGTTCTGTTCAAGATGAAACGTCAGAAGTATGCTTGGGTAACCATTCTGCCGACGACATGGCTGCTTATCTGCACACTGAGTGCAGGATGGGAAAAAGTCTTCAACGCTAATCCCAAGATTGGATTCCTTGCTTTGTCCAACCGATTCCAGACCGCTCTGGATAAAGGTGAACTCCTCGCTCCAGCCAAAAGCGTTGAGCAAATGAAGCAGATTGTCTTCAACAACAATCTCGACGCCATTCTGGCAATATTCTTCATCTTTGTTGTGGTGAGCATACTGTTTTACACGATTGTTGCCTGCCTCAAGGCATTGCGTGAGGGCAAACCGACGAGTTCTGAACTACCCTACGAATCCGTGCCATCCGTCAAGGCGTAATATTGTGTTCAACGATTTGTCGAAATTTGGCAAGTATCTCGGGCAGGCGGCCAAGATGATGGTCGGTCTGCCCGACTACGCGACTTACGTTGCGCATGTACAAGCTACGCATCCCGGCATGCCGGTGATGACTGAAATCGAGTTTTTCCGAGATCGACAGGAAGCGCGTTACGGTTCCGGACGCTCCGGAGGATGTTGTTAAGCTTAAAAATAACGTTTGAGAAATCAGGCGATACAGCGAAGGAAATGGCGTAACCTTCAACCATTTCCTTCGCTATTTTTACCTCCTATTGACCATGCCCCCAACCGACTCTGCCCCACTCCCCGTTACTTTGCTGTCTGGCTTTCTCGGCGCCGGAAAAACAACCGTTCTCAACCAACTGCTTAATAACCCTGAGGGGTTGCGATTTGCAGTTGTCGAGAACGAATTCGGCGCGGTCAATATCGATAGCCAACTTATCTCGCGCAATAGTGGTGGGATCATCGAACTGACTAATGGATGCGTTTGCTGCACGGTCAATGCTGATCTGGTAAAAGGTCTGCAAGATCTTGCTGCGAAACGAGCGTCGGGTGAATTATCTTTCGACTGGATTATTATTGAAACAACCGGCCTGGCTGATCCTGGCGCCGTTGCCCAGACCTTCTTTGCTGCTCCAGAATTACGTGACAGTTTCATGCTTGATGGCATTATTGTTATTGTCGATGCGCTCCACGGGAATCAGCAACTCGATGAGCATACCGTAGCACAGAGACAGGCAGGATATGCTGACCGATTGCTGTTGTCGAAATGCGATCTCGTCGATGAGGAAACGATTGCCTCCCTGTCGTCACGGCTTAGCCAGATCAACCCGCGTGCACCACTGCAACGCCTTGAACAAGGACGTGCCGAACCGGGAACACTTCTGGGCATCGGCGGATTCAATCTTGATGCATCGTTGTTGGCCTCCGATCTAGTCGCCCGAGTTGGAACCAGCTTTATTCCTGTATCCCAGTCACGAGAATTACGTTGGTCAAAGCGACCTAAAGCCCATAGTGACGAAATTACTTCAATCCTGCTCGAAGCCGGAGAAGTTGATCTGGAAAGAATTGGAGAATTTGTTCAAACGATGATTGACGACTACGGTGAAAATCTGCTGCGATACAAAGGAATTTTGTCCATCCCCCATGAAAGCCGTAAGCTGATTTTCCAGGGAGTTCAACGTGTTGCAGGTTTTGACTACGGGGTGGAATGGGCTATTGAAGAGTCACGAAAATCAAGGATTGTGATCATCGGAAAAAACCTTCCTGAATCGAGACTGCAAAAGGATTTTCTTTGCGCCACAGCTCATTTTTCTGGTGAATAGACATACCACCACTTCGTTGCTATCGACGTGTTGGATAGATATCCCGCCCTGCGTCCTGGATATCACGCCTTAATTGACGCCGTTCATCAGGGGAAAGACGCTGTGGCCCCATGTTTTCACGCCGCTCGCCCGATGGCGAATAGCCGCGCTGAAAATCACGTGGTGGTGGTGACTGCATCTGCCCACCCGGGGGGCGGCCACCCTCTCGCTGATGTCTGCCCCCAAACGGATCGGCGTGCGCACAGGTGACACTCAAAACAAGTATCACCAGCGCATGTCTTACCATTCGTTTGATTCCATTCCACACCGAGGCTATCTCCAATTCACGTGTTCACATGCCATACCACAGGCCACACGAAGGAACGTCATACCCGGAACACCATCCCATTGTGCACTCCTGCCACACGGGTTGGAACATGCTCCAACGCAATCGTAACTAGAAGCTCTAGTATGAAGGCCAGATGTCACAAGGGTTCGCCTAGACTCGCCGAAAATTGTAAGAATTTGTATCGCGACTCCTTAAATGCCGAAACATAAAACGTCGGGATAATTACGAATCCTCGAACGGCCATGTCTTCAGATAATCGAGGAAGGCACGTACGGTCAGCAGGCCCAATGCGCCTTCAGAACAGAGCACCCAGGTTTTTCTGACCACTGGGGAGCCATCTGGCCACGATAGTTGCTGGGTATGGAGCGAGTCATTTTTCGGCAGACCGATGATCGGCAACAGGGTCCACCCCAGACCATGAAGGACCATCTGCCGGGCGGTGTCCATGGTATTCACTTCCATCGTGGTGTGCGGCGGGGACTTGAAATTCTTCCGCCACCAGTCATCCAGCATTTTGTGCAAGGACGTATCGGTGCTGTAGCGGATGTGCGGCTTGCTCAGCAACTCATTGAATTCGAGCTTTTCACGTGAGGCCAGGCAAATCGGTTCTTCGGAGAGCAAATACCGCTCCCCCACCCAGTCATGCTCACCGCGGACAATCCCCACGGTGATTTCCTGTTTCTCGAGCATGCGCACGACCTGATAGCTCAATCCGGTTTTGAGTGAGACCTCCACCTCCGGAAACTTATCAAGAAAACTCTTCAGAAGACCTGGCAATACATAGTGTGCAAAGACCCCGGAAGAGCCCATTCTCAAGGCTCCCTGCACTTTGTTTTCTCTGTTCTTAACACCATCCTTGACGGCCTCTAGCCGGAGCAGCATTTCGGACGCATAGTTGAGCAATAACTCGCCCTGCGGTGTGAAGACAACGCCACTGGGCACCCGCAAAACAACCTGGACGCCAAACTCCTGTTCAATATTTTTCAGCCGGTAGGTCAGCGCCGGCTGCGAGATATACAGGCGGGCCGCGGCTTTGGTGATATTTTTCTCCTCGGCAATCGTCTTAAGAATGCGCCAGTCTTTTTCGTCCATTTCACCCTCTTCATCGCAAGAGAACCGTATCAAAATGACTGATCCAACAATTATTCAACCAGACTGACCTCAGAATAGAATTATTTTATCAACTTACATAAATAAACAATATTTTACATATAACGCCAAGTGCTCATAATGACTATCCAAGGCTAGGCAAATGCTGAACCATTATTTCAGCGTTTCCTCTGTTTATATTCTCTACAGCGGGAGTTGGAATATGTTGAATCGTCGAGATTTCTGTATTGGAAGCGCCGCCTCGGTGGCTGCGGCAGTGACCCTGACCTCCCCGGCGCAAGCCAAGGAATTCATCGCCTCCGGCAAGAGTAGTGCTGGAGTCCCTTCTACCGGAATCGCCATGGACGCAGCCAAGGCTCGCTCCATTATCTTCGACGCCTATCGCCAGCATGCCGCCGAACGGGCTGCGCTGGGCATCCCTCCGCTACCACTGAACCCGCTGCAAACCACCGCTGCAACCTTCCTGTTGCGTACCCCACCCAAGGGGGAAGAATCCTTCCTGCTCGAGCTTCTTTCGCAGCGCGTTCCACCGGGCGTCGATGAAGCCGCAAAAGTCAAAGCCAGCTTCCTCTCAGCGATTGCCACGAGCCAGGACAAATCGCCGGTCATTTCGCGCCAGAAGGCGACCGAGCTGCTGGCCACCATGCAGGGCGGCTATAACGTCAAGACACTGATTCCCCTGCTAGCCGATCCGGTGCTGGGAAGCCTCGCGGCCGAAGGCCTGAAAAAAACCCTGCTGGTTTTTTCTGCGCTGAAAGAGGTTCAGGCACTGGCCGCCAAAGGCAATGTCAATGCCAAGTCCGTATTGAAATCTTGGGCCGATGGTGAATGGTTCACTTCCCGTCCTGAACTACCCAAGAGCATCAAGCTGACCGTTTTCAAGGTCAATGGCGAAACGAATACCGGTGATCTTTCGCCGGATCCCGATGCCAACACGCGTCCAGACATCCCGCTGCACGCACTCTCCATCCTTAAATTCCCGCGTACCGGATTGACCCCGGACGAACCCGGCAAACGCGGGCCACTCAAGCAACTCGAGGCGATGAAAGCCAAGGGCTATCCCCTGGTCTATGTCGGCGACGTCGTCGGTACCGGTTCCTCGCGCAAGTCGGCGGCCAACTCACTGCTGTGGTGGACGGGCAAGGACATTCCAAACGTCCCGAACAAGAAATTCGGCGGCTTCGTTTTTGCCGGCAAGATTGCCCCGATTTTCTACAACACCATGCAGGATTCCGGCGCCCTGCCGATCGAGATGGACGTTAGCAAGCTGGAAATGGGCGATGTCATCGAATTACTGCCCTATGAGGGCAAGGTACTGAAGAACGGCGAGGTGGTCGCCCAGTTCAAACTGAAGACCGACGTGCTGCTCGACAGCGCCCGTGCCGGGGGAAGAATTCCCTTGATTATCGGCCGCAACCTGACGGCGTCGGCGCGCAAGGGGCTGGGCATGACGGCAACTGCCCTCTTCCGCCTGCCCAAACAACCGACCGAGTCAACGCAAACTCGCGGCAAGGGCTACACGCTGGCGCAAAAGATCGTTGGTCGCTCCTGCGGCTTGCCGGTCGGCAAAGGCGTCCGTCCCGGAACCTATTGCGAACCGCTGATGGATACCGTCGGCTCGCAGGACACCATCGGCCCAATGACGCGCGACGAGCAGAACGATCTGGCGTGCCTGTCCTTCTCTGCCGATCTGGTGCTGCAGACCTTCTGCCATACCGCGGCCTATCCCAAGCCTGAAGATGTAAAGATGTTTACCGAGCTTCCGGCCTACGTCAATTCCCGTGGCGGCGTGGCCATTCGTCCCGGAGACGGGGTCTTGCACTCCTGGCTCAACCGCATGGCCATGCCTGATTCCGTGGGCACCGGCGGCGACTCGCATACCCGCTATCCGCTTGGCGTATATTTTCCCGCCGGTTCCGGATTGTGCGCCCTGGCATCGGCCACCGGCGTGATGCCCCTCGATATGCCAGAGTCAGTACTGGTGCGCTTCAAGGGCGAAATGCAACCGGGAGTGACCCTGCGCGATTTGGTCAATGCCATCCCCTACTACGCCTTCCGCCAGGGCTTGTTGACCGTCGATAAAAAGGGCAAGAAGAACATCTTCTCCGGCCGCATCCTGGAAATTGAAGGCCTGCCCAACCTGCAGGTGGAACAGGCTTTTGAGCTTTCTGATGCCTCCGCCGAGCGTTCTGCCGAAGCCTGTACCGTGCGTCTCAACAAGGAGCCGATCATCGAGTACATGCACTCCAACGTGGCGCTGCTCAAGTGGATGGTCGCTAATGGTTACCAGGACCGGAATGCCCTGCTCCGGCGGATCAAAAAGATGGAAGCCTGGCTGGCCAATCCGCAGATTCAGGAACCGGATGCCAATGCCGAATACGCAGCAGTCATCGAAATCAATCTGGCCGAAATCACCGAACCGTTGCTTGCCTGCCCGAATGATCCGGACGATATCAAGCCGCTGTCGGCGGTCGCCGGCACCAAGGTTGACGAAGGTTTCATTGGCTCGTGCCAGACTAATATCGGCCATTTCCGTGCCGCTGCCCACCTGATGAAAGGCAAGGAACTGCCGACGCGCCTGTGGGTAGTACCGCCAACCAAAATGGATGCCGATACGCTCAATCGAGAAGGCTATTACGCCACGCTCGGCGAGGCCGGATCGCGGATGGAGGTCCCCGGCTGTTCGCTGTGCTTTGGGAACCAGGCGCGGGCGCGCAAGGGAACGACGATCGTCTCGACTTCGACACGCAACTTCCCGAACCGCATGGGAACCGACACCCAGGTCTTTCTGGCCTCGGCCGAAGTCACGGCCATCGCCGCGCTGATGGGCAGGATCCCGACCAAGGCGGAATATCTGGAGCGAATGAAGCTGGTCGATCAAAAATCAGCCGACATCTACCGCTACATGAATTTCCACAAGATGCCGGAATTCAAGGTCTAAGAATCAGCAAAAAGAAAGACGACATATGACCTGGAACCCTAGCCAGTATTTGAAGTTTACCGAACAGCGCTTACGTCCGGCCCTGGATCTACTGGCGCACATTTCGCTCGATGCTCCGCAGACGGTCTATGACCTGGGCTGCGGTGCGGGAAACGTTACCCGGATACTTGCCGAACGCTGGCCCGAAGCGTCAATCATTGGTGTTGACGACTCGGCAACGATGCTTGAAAACGCCAGAAAAGAAAATACCTCGATTTCCTGGCAACAGCAAAGCATCGCCGAATGGACGGCGCCGCATCCGGCCGAGCTGATTTATTCGAATGCCGCCTTGCACTGGCTCCCCGAACATTCCGCCCTGTTTCCCAAGCTGATGAAGGCGCTAGCCCCGGGCGGAATACTTGCCGTGCAGATGCCGAGAAATTTTGCCGCGCCCTCGCACACACTGATTGCCGACACCGTTCGCGCCGACGCCTGGCGATCAAGGCTGGAACACCTGTTGGTCGCCGCGCCGGTGAGCAACCCCGATTTTTACTACGGGCTGATCGCGCCACATGCCGAAAGCATTGATATCTGTGAGACCGAGTATTTTCAGGTACTGCACGGAAAAGACCCGGTAAAAGAGTGGACCAAGGGAACCTGGCTGAAACAGTTTCTCGATGTCCTTGAACCGTCTGAACGCCCGGCATTTGAAGAGGATTATGCCCAGCGCCTGAGAGTGGCCTACCCGGCCCAGGCGAACGGCGAGACCTTGTTCCCGTTCCGCCGGCTGTTCATGATTGTGCAGAAAAAATAAAGCGGCAGCGCAGAAGAACAGAACTCACCTTTTCTCCAGAAGCGGATTCATCGCCGCATCCCAGCGGCCGAGAAAGAGTTCGCGCTTCATCTTGTCCATATAGGTCAGCAGGCCGGTGCTGATCACAATCGGACGAAATGCATTGCCCAATTGCTGCCTGAGTTCAACGACCAGACGGTCGCTGGTCGACACATCGTTGCGCACCGAGAACAATCCGGTGTGATTCAGCAGCGACTGACCACGCTGTGACAGAAGGTAGTCCATCAGAATCCGTGCTTCCTTGGGGTGCGGTGCCTGTCGGTTAATAAAGGCGATCCGGCTGAGAACCAACGTATAGTCGCTGGGCAGGACAATCCCGATATTCGGGTCCGAAGCCGCATGGTTCAAGGCATACGAACCGAGAACGTTATACCCGATCATCGCCCTTCCTTTGGCAATATGGTCGAGCATGTCAGCCGTTGAAGGCTCCAAAATAATATCTGTCCGGCCAAAAGCACGAATCAGATTCCAAAACGAAACCGGATTGGCTTCCATGTCCTGCGTATGCAAAAGATACCCCAATCCTGAACCGCGAGGATCGTAGGTCGCTATCCGATGGCGCAGTTGCCTTGGATGCTCTCTCAGGAAGCGGACGAGTTCAGCATGCGTTTTGGGAACGTCAGCCAGCGCGATCAACTGTTTGTTGTAAGCAATGACGATGGGTTCGAAGGTCGTACCGAAGGCTTCCCCCTTCCAGATGGCCCAGGTCGGCAGCGCTGCGGTCTCGCTCGATTTGTAAGGCGCTGCGTAACCGTCATTGACCAGTTTGAACTGAAGATTCATTGCTGAACTCCAGAGCACATCGGCCTGATCCTTTGACTCGCGTTCGTTCAAAAAACGATCATAGAGCTCCCCGGAGTTGAGGTCCTGGTAAATTACATTGATCTCGGGGTGAGCCGCCTCGAAGTCCCTGATCAGGGGATCGACCACCTGCCGGTCAGTGGCGGCATAAAGCACGACCTGGGCAGCCTCAGAGAGGGAGGCAGAGAGCAGCCAACAGAGACTCACTACCAGACGCAGCAGTTTCAAGCGTGTTCTTGTCACGTTGTCGTATTTCTGTTGATATCCGCTGATTGTACAACTGAGGATTAGTTAACTTTGCGAAATTACGGATTTGAGGCACCATTCTCAACATGAGTATTTGACGCCTATATACGCTTTGGGTTGAGCGATATTCACGGAAGTCATTACGCCATAAACTAACTGGCCATCCCGACTTATCCAATGGCATCACAAGGTAAAACCCCCATGCGCCTGCTGCTTGTTGAAGATCATGCTGAACTTGCTGTCTGGGTCGCCAAAACGCTTCGGCAGTCAGGTTTCGTAGTCGATGTTATCGGCCACGGAGACCATGCGGCAACCGCCTTGCTCACGCAGACCTACGACCTGGCAATTCTCGACCTCTCCTTGCCCGGGAAGGATGGTCTCGAAATCCTGCGGCGCATCCGCCATCACGAAAAAACGGCTCGCTTGCCAGTGTTGATTCTGACCGCGCGTGGGACGCCCGAAGAGCGAATCAAGGGACTCAATCTGGGTGCCGATGATTATCTACCCAAACCTTTTGAAGTCGCCGAGCTGGAAGCACGGATCAAAGCCCTGCTCCGTCGCAGCAGCAATGTCGTCCCGACCGTGGTGGTCGGCCAACTCGAATTCGACACCACGACGCGCGTTGCTCTGGTCCACGGAAAGCAGCTTTCACTGACTCAGCGCGAACTGTCCGTTCTGGAAGCATTGCTTTCTCGCCAGGGCAAGCCGGTGTCACGTGAGGCATTATTCGACAAGGTCTTCGGCCTCGACGATGATGTTCAACCGGAAGCCATTGAGCTTTATGTTCATCGTCTGCGCAAGAAACTCGAAGGTTCCGGGGTGGCGGTCAACACCATGCGCGGACTAGGTTACATGCTGGCCGCGCAAGTCTGCAATGACGAATGATTCTGTTCGATCGTCGGTCAGCCTGCGCCAACGGCTGTTCTGGTGGTTGATTCCATCACTTATTTCAATCCTGCTGATTACCGCCATCTGGTCATACCAGAGCGCCATGGATGCGGCAAATCACGCCTATGACCGTTCCCTGACAACCGCCATCAAGGGAATTGCTGAGAACACCCATGCGACTGAAGGACGCGTCCTGGTGGATATTCCGTATTCGGCCATGGATCTCTTTGATGAAGAGGTTCAGGAAAGAATTTATTACGCAGTGATCGGAGCCGACGGCACCACCTTGACCGGCGATGCTGATCTGCGCCTTCCACCACAGGTCAGCCTCCCAAAATTCGAAGCGGCCATGGTCGACACCCGCTTTCGCCAGCATCCGGTGCGCATGGGAGTGCTCTCCAAGCGCCTCTACGACCCCGAGCTGTTGGCCGGCGACACAGTGACCATCCTCTTTGCCGAAACCACCGAAGCAAGAACACGCCTGGCCTTTCGGCTGTTTCTCGACAGCTTGCGCTGGCAACTGCTGCTGGTGGCCTCCGGTCTGGTGCTGATCATGCTGGCGCTGTCCAAGACCTTTCGCCCTCTGCTGGCCCTACGCGAAGCCATCCGACAGCGCAGTGCCGAAGATTTGACGCCGGTTCCAGTCAATGATGTGCCGATGGAAGTGCTGCCGTTAATTGAGGCCATCAACCATCACATTTCGCGTCTGGCCAACATGCTGCAGGCCAGACGACGTTTTCTCGCCGATGCCGCGCACCAGATCCGCACCCCTTTAGCCGTACTAGGCACTCAAGCTGAATATGGCGAGCGTCAGAACGATCCAGAGGAAATGCGCCGCACCTTCAAAAGCATGCTCAACAGCATTCGCGGCACCCGGCATATGGCCAATCAGATGCTCACCCTGGCACGCGCAGAACAGGTCAACGGCCTGATTCATAAGCGCACCCGACTGGACCTGGTTGAACTGGCTCGCGATGTGGCGGGTGATTTTGCTGCGCTCGCGTTGAAAAAGCATATCGAGCTGGCCTTCGAAGCTTCCGATGCGCCTCTGCCTATTAACGGCAATGCGGTCATGCTACGCGAGATGGTATCGAATCTTCTTGACAATGCCCTGCGCTACACATCGAGCAAGGGGCATGTCACTCTCTCTGTTAACAGCGATCAGGGGAAAGCCGTTCTTTGTATCATCGATGATGGCCCGGGCATCCCATACGACGAACAGGACAAGGTTTTCCAGCGCTTTTACCGCATTCTCGGTAACGGAGATATTGAAGGCAGCGGGCTGGGGCTTTGTATCGTCAAGGAAATAGCCTTGGCACATGGTGCCGAGATCCGTCTTGGCCAAGGTCAAGACGGACGGGGTTTGTCCATCGAAATCAGCTTATTGCTTATGAATTCAGATTCCAGCCACAAAGGGGATTAATCAGTAATTTCACATTGAAAGCCGTTTGAAAGCTTCTTTCCATTTAATACAGTCATTCGGTGAATATATCGATTCAATACATGCAGACGCTTCAAGTCTGAAGCGTCTGTGTTCATCTCGAGGAGGAGACGGGTATGCTTATTATTCTGGGTGGGATTGTCGTCGCGGTGACCATTTATCTGATGGTCAAACAGTATGAAACACGGCTGGTTCTGTTTTGCTCAGGGATGGTGATGGCGCTGCTGGCTGGTGACCCTATGGCACCCTTCAAGGCCTTCTCGCACGCCATGCAGGAAAACAGACTCTTTGAATCCATTATCTCGGTTATGGGATTTGCCTTCGTCATGAAAGCGACACAGTGCGACCAGCATCTGATCCAGTCGCTGGTCCGTCCTTTGCGCCGAGCCGGAATATTCCTGGTTCCTGGGGCAACGCTGGTGACATTTTTTATCAACACCTCGATCACTAGCTCGGCCGGCTGTTCCGCCGCGGTCGGTTCGATTCTTATCCCCATCCTATTAGCCGCGGGAGTGCATCCTGCCATCGCTGCGGCGAGCATCTATGCCGGCACCTATGGGGCTATTTTCAATCCAGGCTATGCCCAGGTGGCGCTGGTAGCTGAAGTGGCCAAAGTATCCAACATGGAAGTGGTATCCAACCATTTCATGCCGATGCTGGTCTCCGGACTGATTGCCGCTTTCTCGCTGATGATCGTGGCCATCTTGCGCAAGGAGCACACCGGTTATGTGCTCCCTGACGCCCAGAAACTGGATGACAGTTTTTCTGTCCGCCCCTTGTTGGCCGTGGTGCCGCTAATCCCCTTGGTGCTGTTGATCCTGGGCAATTTTGGCATTGTTCCGGCGTTCAAACAACTGGCCATTTCTCATGCGATGATCATAGGCGTTTTCTGCAGCTTTCTGGTTACCCGCCTCAGTCCGCAAAAAATATCCAAGGAATTCTGGCATGGCGCTGGCGATTCCTTTGGCCATGTGTTCGGCATCATCATCTGCGCGCTGGTGTTTGTTTCCGGGCTGAAAGCCATTGGCGCGATCAGTGCCATGACCGAATTAATGATCGGCACACCGGACATTGCCAAGATCAGTTCCGCTGTCGGCCCCTTCCTTCTGGCCGTGGTGAGCGGTTCTGGCGATGCTGCAGCAGTCGCCTTCAACCGGGCGGTAACCCCGGAAGCGGCCAATTTCGGTCTGGCTGCCATCGACATGGGCAGCGCTGCCGCCATCTGCGGTGCGCTTGGCCGCAGCATGTCGCCGATTGCCGGAGGAATGGTCATCTGTGCAACCTTTGCCGGATGTTCGCCTTTGGAATCAGCAAAGCGCAATGCGCCGGGGATGATCATCGCTTGTCTTGCCGTCATGGGAATGCTCCTCTACAAGTAAATCGACCTGTATAACTGCTTCAGACATTCTTTAAAGGGGTTTGAACATGGATCGCCGAGAATTCAATCGTAATCTGATATGTTTGGGAGCCGCTTCGGCCCTGCCCTTCGGGCTTTCATCCTGTGCCTCGCCAGGTTTTCGCTCCTCCACAGGAGCTCTGGTGACTGCCGTCGATACCCATGCACACGTATTCCACCGCGGATTGCCTTTCGTAGCGGGGCGACGTTACACCCCGGATTACGATGCACTTCCGCAGGATTACTACAACATGCTGGATGCCAACGGGATGTCGCACGGGGTGATTATTCCGATCAGCATTCTGGGCACCAACAACGATTACACCGTTGAGGTTTTGCGTCAAAGCGGCGGGCGTCTGCGCGGCCTGGCGGTTATTGATCCGGAGAAGGATATCGGCAAACTGGATGCCCTCGATGCCACCGGGATTGTGGGGATTCGCCTGAACCTGATCGGGAAACCGGTTCCGGAAATTCGCAACAGCACCTGGCGCGAATTGCTTGCCACCTGCCGCCGGCTGGACTGGCAGATCGAGGTTTATGATGAAGCGGCGCGCTTATCGCAGACGGTCACGCCGCTGCTCGAATCCGGCGTCAAAATCGTCATCGACCATTTCGGCAAACCCGATGCCAAACTGGGTATCAACGATCCGGGCTTCAAGTATCTTGCCGGACTGGGACGTACCCGTCAGGTCTGGGTCAAGCTGTCCGGCCCTTATCGCCTGAGTGATGCGGTGGCGGCCGATGCCGCCCCTGTGCTACTGCGTGAATTTGGTCCCGAACGGCTGGTCTGGGCCAGCGACTGGCCACACACCGGCTACGAAGGGAAGGTCGCATATGCCAGAATCCGATCCCAACTCGACTCGTGGGTTCCGGACAAGGACGAGCGACGTATTGTCCTGGCTGAGACGCCGGCAAAGCTTTTCCGGTTTTAGCAAATAATTCCACGTCATGATGCATGGATGGCTTGCAGACTGGCAGTATGATCGGGACAATGGGGTGAGTACTTTTGCTCAAGGAATAACACGATAAAATCAAGCCTCTCCAGGTGGATGACCGCTCTCTTTGCCAGCGCATCTTTCCTGGCTGGTAGTGCGCTGGCCGCGCAAATCACGGTGATGAGCTCGGGCGGATTTTACGCGGCGATGGAAGAACTGGCACCGGTCTTCGAAAAGGAAACTGGTCACCACGTGCTGCTCATCTCAGGGTCCTCGATGGGTTCTTCACCGACAGCAATTCCTGCCCGCATGCAGCGCGGCGAACCGGCTGATCTGATCATGCTGGCTTCAGGAGAACTCGACAAACTGATGGGGCAAGGTCTGGCGCTCAAGGGCAGCCGTGTTGATCTCGTGCATTCCAAGATCGGCATGGTGGTCCATTCGGGCGCCCCCAAACCGGACATCAGTACCAAGGAGGCTTTTGAACGCGTGCTGCTCAATGCCCAATCGATCGGTTATTCAGCCAGTGCCAGTGGTGTTCATCTGGTCAAGGAAGTTTTTCCCCGACTGGGGATTGCCGAGTATCACCAGGTGCTAGGCAAGTCCAAGGAAATCGTCAAAGATCGGGTGGCCAGTTGGGTCGCCCGCGGTGATCTGGAAATTGGTTTCCAGCAGGTCAGTGAATTACTGCCGATTCCCGGTGTAGATTTTGTCGGCGCGATCCCCGCACCGTATCAGAAAGTGACGATCTTTTCGGCCGGGGTAGCTAAGGGATCGAAAGAACCGGAAGCCGGACAGGCCCTGATCAAGTTTCTAACTTCAAAATCAGCTTATCCGATCATCGAGAAACTGGGGCTGGAACCGGCAGCCGTTGCCAGCACGTCCGAAAAGAAGAAATAAAATCTGCACCAAGCATCACCGCACCTACCGGCAGAGTGCCAAGGCTTCGCTCTCAGCCGATATTTCGCCGCTTGCCAGCAACACCGCAAAGGCCAGCCCGAGCATATCGGCGACCCCACCCATGGTGAGGTTCATCCGCACGTAATCACGGTTCAGCTCGCCGAGATAGGTGAGGTAGTCGGCGCCATTGGCGATACGCATTTCAAGCTCCCGGCCGTCACGTTTCAAGCGGGAGAGCGCCTGCGGGCCGCCACGATGCAAGGTGGTCGTATCGTCAACGCTCTGCATCAGTCGCGCCAGCATGGCAAAGGACGCGGTCTCTTCACTGGAGTGCTGACGAAGCGCTGCACGAAAGGCCGGCAACGCCTGTTCAAACAGCGAAGGGAAACCCTTGATCGCCTCCAGCACAATACCGCCCGCATTGTATTGCTGCCTGGCCTGCTGGCCATGGGTCAAGCTGCTTTGGGCTGACATGAAAAACTCCACAGACAGAGCGGACAATGTCGTGCGCAAGGCGTTTTCATCCGGCGCCGGCGCATGCCAGCGGGCAATCAGCAGCATCCCGCTGAGAAAAACATAGCCTTTGTGGGTGTTGGTACCGAGAGCGTCAAATAGCACTTTCTCGGCCTGTATCCCGAGGTTTTTCTGGGATTCGAAGGGCTCATCATTGGCCAGCGAGCGTACCACCGCCTGCAGATAGTCAGAGACGTAGCCGATCGATTCTTCCATGATCGAAACACTCAGATCAGAATGAGAACCGCAGTCGGCGAGATCAACCAGCCCCGGTTTTGGGGTCAGATAGAGCTCGCGCCTGGCCCCGTCGACCAGTGCTGCTGACCATTTCTCAAGGTCTGAATGGCGCAAGGAATTCATGGACTTTAGCTATCACTTCGTGGGGAAAATGTCGCTGCACGCGCATGCATTCGACAGCGTCTTCATCGCAGAGCAAACAGGGTCGTGCCGAAAAGCCAAGACTCTTGCGGTCGACCTGCTTCCCGTTCGCGGAATACACGTCGAGGTCAATCAAGCGCGCTGCAGGTTGCGCGGCTTCGAGCATCATGCATTGCTGCTTGACCGCTGCAGGCTCCTGATTCACGCCGACGATGGCGTAATCGCCGAGGGCATCAGAGCCGCTTTCAAGACGCGTTAGTTCGTGGAAATGCTGGCCAACCTCAGCCAGCGCCCAGAGGAATAGCGCATGCGAACCTGAGAGTTGCTTATCCGGACCGGGAATATTCAGGGCGAGAAAAATCGTCGACTGAACGCCCTGGCTCAAGGCTTGAGCCAGGGCGTCCTGCCGCCCGTCGCGGGCGCTCAGCAGCTTACTTACAGACTTGTCTGACGACGTCAATGATCGAGCCATCCCGGTATTCAATCAGGCCAACGACCTTGTCCTCAAACTCAATGGCTTTCGGAACCCCGGTGATCGCGTAAATTTCGTCACGCAGTTCACGGATATCCTTGACCGGCGCACGACGACGAATCAACTCAGCCTTGAGTTCGGGAAGATTGTCATTCACCGCGATTCCCCGTTCGGTCACGATCACCCCGACCGTCTCGCCTGGCGTCGTAATCGTCGTCACTTCGTCACGTACAATCGGCAAGCGACCGCGAATCGATGGAGCGACGATGATCGAGACCTTGGCCCCGGCCGCGACGTCACAGTGGCCGCCGGTATTGTGCAAGAGATAGCCATTGGACTCGGTGTTGACGTTGACGTTGAAATTCACGTCGACTTCAGTGGCACTCAGAATGGCGCAATCGAGGCGATTGACCACCGAACCGCAATTGAACGGATTGGCATACATGCCGGCCGTCATTTCCACGTGTTTCTGGTTGCGGCCGATCGATTCAACGGCCTTGAGGTCGAAACACTGGACGTCGAACAGGGCTTCGAACAGGCCTTCTTCGAGCATATCGACAAAGTAGCCGGTAATGCCGCCGCAGCCGAAACTGCCTTTGACGTTGCCCTTGCGCATCAGGTTGCGCACGTGCTCGGCAACGGCCAGCGAGATGCCGCCGGTACCGGTCTGGAAGGAAAATCCGTTCTTGACGTAACCCGACGCCTCGATGACCTGGGCAGCGTATTTGGCAATCTGTAGACCGATGGGGTCGGTGGTGATCTTGGTTGTGGACGAAACGATTTTTTTCGGATCGCCAAGGCGCGGCACTTGGGCGACAAAATCGACCACCGACTGCGGAATGCCGACCGGAACCGCCGGGAAAGGAACCAGGTTATCGGTGACAGCGACGACCTTGTGCGCGTGCTGCGCATCGACCTGGGCATAACCCAGACTGCCGCAGGCCGACGGACCGTAGAAACCGTTGAAATTGCCGTACTCGTCGCAATACGGGGCGGCGAGGAAGGCCACATCGACCGGTACTTCGCCGGTGATCAGCGCGCGCGCCCGGCCGCCGTGCGAGCGCACGGTAATCGGGCAATCAAGTTCGCCTTTGGAAATCATTTCGCCGATCAGGCCATTAACACCACACTCTAGACCGGTAATCACGCCCTTCTGGATGTAGGGGATCAGTTCGGTATGGACGATATGTACCGAGCTCGACGCAATCTTGATGTCGCGGATACCGAGTGCGTCGATTTCCCTGACCAGGTCATTGAGCAACTGGTCACCATTGCGCAGACTGTGATGCGTCGAAATGGTCATGCCATCGCGCAGACCGACGGCGATAATCGCCTCGCGCAGCCCACCAATCAGTTTGCTGCCATTGTGGGTAATGCGGCGAATCGCCCGCGTCGAACGCACGGCATGCGGCTGCAACGACCACGGATCTTTA
The DNA here is from genome assembly GCA_037139055.1 of Betaproteobacteria bacterium. Classification (GTDB taxonomy): domain Bacteria; phylum Pseudomonadota; class Gammaproteobacteria; order Burkholderiales; family Rhodocyclaceae; genus Propionivibrio. Next base: position 36,431 of record JBAXHE010000006.1, read on the forward strand.
TAGGGAACCAGAGTCTTGCCGGCAAAGCTTTCCGGTATTTCGCGCCCGAGACTATTCTGCGCCATGGATATCCTCCTCATTGATGATCACATCGACCATGCCATGAGCACGAGCCGTATTCAGTACGCGGGCCGCACGGACGACGATGGGTCGATCGATCATCTTGCCCTTCAGGGAAATCACGCCGGTGCCCATCTCGCGTGCGCGCTTGATGGCATCGATGACTTCCAGGGCGTAATCGATTTCTGCCTGTTTGGGTGCAAATACGTCGTGAATGATGTCAATCTGACGCGGATTGACCATGCATTTCCCGGTAAAACCGAGACGCTTGATCAGTTCGGTTTCTCGCCGCAGAGAGTCCATGTCATTGACATCCGGGAAAATCGAATCAATGGCCTGAATGCCGGCGGCTTTAGCCGCCCAGAGAACATTCATGCGCGCATTGAAAAGCTCTTCGCCGGTCTTGGTGCGTTCGATCTCCATCGTCGCCGTATAATCCTCGGCGCCAAAGGCCAGGCCGATCAGTCGCGGCGACGAGTTGGCCGTCTTGGTGGCGTTGATCACCCCGAGCGCGGTTTCAATCGATGGCAGAATGCGGAAGTAACCGACTTCCAGGCCAAGCTCTTCTTCGTATTCGGTCAGCAAGGTATCGAGACGCTCGACAATTTCGGGCGAATCGGCCTTGGGCAGACGAATGCCGTTCGGAAGCGCAGGCAGCACCGCTTTCAGGTCATCGAGCGCCCATTTGGTATCAAGCCCGTTGATCCGTACCAGGATTTCCTTGTTGCGATTCTTGTAGTTCTCGAGAAAACGACGAACCAGGATTCGCGCGGCATCCTTCTCGCTCAGCGGCACCGCATCTTCCAGATCGATCTGGATGGCGTCGCACTGAAACAGGGGGATGTTCTGCAACATCGACGGCATGTTTCCCGGCACATAGAGCAGCGAACGGCGGAGTTTCAAATCAGCCATGGCTATTCCCCGCTAAAGAAGATGGTGGGCGTTCCACCGGTTTTCGAGAGTTGCCGCTCGACGCCGTCAAGCACCAGTTCGACCAGAACGATTTCACAGGTGGCAAACACCTCGGCGTTGAACATATGCCCGCCGATGACGTCGCCTGAGGCTTTTGAGGCCATGATATGCAGGTGGCAATCGACTTCATGGTTTTCGCCGGGAACGATGTTTCCGGTCAGCCCGAGCAGTTCGAGCGGGCCTTCAATCTCATGAGTAACCAGACGCGCCGCGGTAATCGGCAGCTTGGCTCCGCTCTTGATGTCTTTCAGATGCACATTCTTGACCGAGCCGATGGCCGAAAGAACGACCGCTGACTGAACCTTTTCCGTTGTGACCAGTTCCTTGATGCAATCCACCAGGCTCTCGCCCGGGAGAATTTTGACCAGGAAGCGGCGTCCCTGCTTGTATTCCTTGTACAACACTCTTTTGCCTTCCATCATATTCCCCCTGCCCGCTGCAACGCGGCTTCAAGACGTGCTTCAATGGCGTAATCGAGAGCGCCCCGATCATTAATCATGATTTTCCCTGCGGTAATTCCGTGCGCCGAGAGAACCGCATCAATCTTGGCGCGAATCAGGTGCTCAAACTGCTTTTTGACGGTCGACTCGACTTCAACACTGAGTTGATCAGCGGGTTCGACTATGACCATCAGGTCGCTGGACTGCATGGTCCCCGCCTGACCTTTCTTCAAAATACTCATCGTGACTTACCTCCTGGGATGACTTTACGTTGCTGAGCTTTCAATTTGTTTTCGAATGGCGTCGCCGCCCGGGCTCAGCAAAAAAGCCAGGGTGCTATCGGGTACCAGATCGTGGAGTTGTTCGAGATTGCCAGTGGCCAGCAGCTGGCGTACGCGAGAAGCGCTGATCGCCCCCTGGGCGGCCTGTTGCCGTTCGATTTCGGTCAGTTCTATGCCGTACAGCGGCAGCAATCGCTTCATCGTCAGATTATAACTCTGGGTCAAAGGGCAGTTGGGTTCGGTCCCGACAAAGCGCCGCTTGATGTTGAAGAACGGAGCAATCTGTGAAGCAAAGAGGGAAACGTCGAGTTCCATCTGGATTTGCGCCACCGGATCGTCCTTCTTCAAGAAATACGTCGGAAAGGTCGCGGCGCTGACACTGTAATGCGAGGTGTCAAGAACCATCACATTATTGAGGTCGTGAACGCCTTCCTGAACGAGGCGAAAACGGTCAGCGAAAGGAAACACCGAACGGTCTTCGCGGACGACGAAGAGATAAAGGGTGTCGACCTGACGTGCGGCGGCTTCAACCAGATAGCGATGACCTCGGGTGAATGGATTGCAGTTCATTACCACGGCACCATTGGATCCCGGCCGGAGGAGCTCGCGTTTGGAGTTCAACCATTTATCGAGCCCGTTCCCATACTCCAGCAATGCGGCCTTTCCTTGACTGGCCAGTAGCGTAAAGTTGAGCGCCGCAAAAGTGGTGATGTATTCGGCCTTGGTGAAGATAAAAAACGATGGTAGCCCGTTCTCCATGCCCCTCATCACCAGCGCTGTCAGGATTTCACCGAGCAAGGGTCCGCCCTGATACGCGGGCTCGACGGCGAGCATTTTGAGGACGTTTCCGGCACGAGCGCCAACCGCGACAAGCTGCCCTGCTTCGTGGATACCAAGCAGATCGTCAAAGCCCGCCTCGAACGATAGCTCACAGCGCTCGATGAGGACTCGAGCTGAAGCAACATCCACATTGGATTGCAATTCCGAAATCAACTTGACCGCACTTTCACAAAAACCGTTTCAACACTTCTGACATCTTGTTTCTTTACTGAATTCATTCAAGACCGCGTTATATTCAGCCAGGACGGATCCTGGCTGAATTGCAAATCAAAGGAAATCAGACGTGGATATTGCCTAGAACAATGGCAGTCGCCAGCCAGATCATCGAGACGCATATGGCCGGCAGCAGGGCAAATTTTTGCAAGTCACCAAATTCGACCTTGTTAAGCCCCACCAGCAGGTAGGTTGAAGGAACGAGAGGGCTTAACAGGTGTGCACCCTGCCCGATCAGTGCGGCCCGCCCCATTTCTGCGGCATCAATACCATAGGCGGCGGCGGCTTTGGCCAACACCGGCAACACGCCGAAATAGAACGCGTCGTTAGTCATGAAGAACGTCCCAGGCAAACTGATCAGCGCCGTGATGAAAGCCAGATGAGGGCCCATGGTCTCCGGAATACCGGTGAGAATCATTTTGGCCATCGAATCAATCATTTTGGTTTCGGACAGAATACCCATGAAAATCCCCGACGCAAAAACCATGGCGACAACCGGCATGGCATTGGCGCCGTTGGCACAGATGCGTGCCTGCTGATCCTTGTTCGAGTAATTGATCAGCAAAGCGAGCGCCGTACCGATGATGAACAGAATGGCCAGCGGAAGCGTTTCCATGATCAGGCAGACCATCAGGATGGTCGTCAGGGCAACATTGAACCAGAACTTCTGCGGACGCTTCAGTTTGTTTATTTCTTCATCTTCAGAAGACGTCACGCTGGCCACATCATGGCTCAGATTGAGTACGCCAAGACGGACGCGCTCTTTAACTCCCCAACGGTAGGCCATGAAACAGACAAAAAGTGTACCCAAAACCATGCCCGGAATCATCGGAACAAAAACCTGAGAGGCTTCCACTTGCATCGAGGCCATGACCCGAGCCGTCGGTCCGCCCCAGGGAATAATGTTCATGATCTGGTTTTCCATGACCGCCAGAGCGGGCAGAATAATCGGTTTGATCCCCAGTCGCCGATGGACAGCGAGCATCGCCGAACAGGTCACCAGATAGGTGGTTGACCCGTCACCATCCAGAGAGATACAGGCCGCCAGCAAGGCCGTTCCGACACAGACTTTCATCGGGTCGCCTTTAACTGTTTTCAGGATTTTTTCAATGACCGGATCAAACAGACCGGCATCGATCATGATGCCGAAATAGAGAATGGCAAAACAGATCATGATTCCGGTCGGTGCAACTTTCTTTACGCCGTCGAACATCATCTTGCCCAGTTTCGCATCATAAAAACCCAGGCTAACCGCAAACACGATCGGGATCAGAATCAGAGCATTCATCGCTGTCATGCGCTTGGACATGATCAGGTACATGAAAACAGAAATCATCCCAAACCCGGCATAGGCCAAAGTTGTTGAACTCATTTTGAGTCACCTCCAAAGTTAATTTCTTACGAACAGCGCACTATTCATTCAAGAACCCAGACCCTATGGCACATCAGTATAGTAGAAATGTCCACATGCTGACCGCTCCAAGATACCGCTCCAATGCAAGAAAAAACACAAGTTCCTGCACCGGCAAACCCATTTTCCGCACAAATACCTTCAACCATCCTACAAACCGCTTGATTCTCTGATAAACATTAAAAAATGGCCGTGGAGACCACGGCCATTGGGCTACAGCATCCTGTGAAAGCGATGTTTAGAAGCGATAGCGACCACCCATCATCAGGGACTTCGGCGAGTAATTTACCGGAAGGTTGGTGTCCTTGTCATAACCCTGACAGGTCCCCCCTGCACAGAGTGAGTTCTGTCCGCCGTTCTTGTTGGTCACTGTTGCGTAATAGGCGTACAGATCGGTTTCCTTGTCCAGCGCATATTCGTAGCCAAGGCCCAGATGATCCGAATCACGGTTCGTCGCCATCTTGTCGTCGAGATGGCTATAGACAGCCCGAACGGTATGCACATCACGGAAGGGAACCGCCACGCCAAGCCACCAGACGGTTCGATCAAGCGCCACTGATCCGCCAGCCTGATCATCTTTGCCTTGCATGTATTGACCGTAGAGCTTGGCCACCGTGAAGTCATACGTCGCAGCCAGATTCCATGCAGCACGCCTGAAATTCTCGGTGGCCGGCGCCGTGACAGCGCCAGTTTTCAGGTAGTTCAAATAGCCGGCGGCAGCAAAGAGCGGGCCATTGGTATAGGTCAAGCTTCCGCTCGAGCCTTTACCCTCGTCCTTGGGCCCGATGCTCGTATTGGCGCCACTGGCGAGTCCAACGTTAGCATTGCTGTTGTTTTCCATACCCGCCGAATAGGCCAGATTGACGCTGAAACCAGCAATTTTTGGTGAGGAATAGAAAACCCCGTTATCAAAACGGCTGGCAGAAGCGCTGGACCACAAGCGGAATGCTGTCGCACCACCAATGGTGAACGGATCAGAGGCGCTGGTGATCGAGTAGATTGGCGCATAGTCACGACCAAAGCGCACGTCACCGAACTTTCCGCGCAAGCCAACGAAGGTATTACGCGAGAAGATCGCGACACCAGTAGTGTTGGGCGCTGAAGACGATGCCGTTCCCTGCCCCGGATTACTGATATTGCTTGAGTGACCGGTGTTCTGGCCATTGTCGAAAGACACGCCGGCTTCGAGTTGAAAATAGGCGGCCAGATCGTTACCGAATTCACGCTCACCCTTGAAGCCCAGGCGGCTCGCCGATCCCAGACCGCTTTGAACGCGCGCTTGCATACCTTGACCGTAATTGGCGTATTCCAGACCGGCATCGGCGATACCGTAGATGGTGAACCCTTTCGGCATGGAAAGGCCACTGGAACTTGCTGCGGTGGCACTCGAGGCTGCAGCGATGGTCGCTTTATTGGCAGCTTCTTTGGCTGTCGCAACTTCTTTGGTTGCTGCTTCTAGTTTCTTCTCAAGCGCATCGAGTCGCGCTCTCTGGGCCGCAACTTCAGCCCGCATTTCAGACGTAGCATCAGCAAATGCTGGTGTTACAGAAAATCCCGCTGATACCAGACAACCCAACAAAATCATGCTGGCTACGCTACGTTTTGGCGCATTTACTCCCTTGTTCCTATGCATAAATCCCCCGCTGTGTTTAGGCAGTCCAGTCGACGTGACAAACTGCACAGACGCAATCTACGAAACCTTAACCTTCAAATTGCCTACAGCTCAGCGGGTACATTTATCGTATGCTTTACTCATCAGAGAAATTTTTTAACCCGGTTTCAATGTCACCCATAACTTGGAATAAAATTTCAGTGGCTAACGCACAGAGTTCATTTCAATAGATTTTTTACCGACCAAACTCAACTCATCACCGAACTCATGAAACTACTTCTTGTCGAAGATAATCGTGACCTGTCTTCCATGCTCACCAAACTCCTAACTCAGTCAGGCTATGTCGTTGAGCAGGCCTTCACCGGAGAAGAGGCGTCGCAGTTCCTGCTGACCCAAACCTATGACGCCATCCTGCTGGACCTGATGTTGCCCGGCCTGAAAGGGCACACCTTACTCAAGAACCTGAGAAGTAAGAACAACGATGTACCAGTGCTGATCATCAGCGCACAAAACAAAATGAACGACATCATCGAACACTTGAATCTGGGCGCAGATGATTACCTGACCAAACCCTTCGACATTCAGGAACTGGAAGCACGTTTGCGGTCGTTGCTGCGCCGCTCGATAGGTCGAGCCAACCCTGTTCTCTCCTGCGGCTCCTTGCAATACAACACGAATTCAAAACAATTCAGCAGTTATGGCCACGATCTTGCCCTGACTCCGCGTGAGCATGCGGTGCTTGAGGTGCTGATTCGAGCTCCGGGGAAAACCGTTTCAAAAGCAGAGCTGGCAGATAGCTTATGTACCTTGGAAGACTCGGTCTCAGCGAAAGCACTGGAAATCTACATCGTCCGCTTGCGCAGAAAAATAGAGGATTCCGGCGCGCAAATCATTACGCTGCGTGGCCTGGGATATATGCTGAGCTATGTGGCCGAATAGATTTTTCAGACTCAGAAGTCTTAAAAGCCGTCTGGCACTCTGGGTGCTATTGCCCGCTATGCTATTGATGGCGATGGACTTAGCTGTGACCTATCACAACTCAGGTCAAATCGCGACCTTGGTCCAGCAACAACTGCTACATGGGTCAGCAAAAATCATTTCGCAACAACTGGTATATACCGAGGGAAGCTACGAGCTCAGCGTCCCTCCTGCGGCCTTTGAATTATTCAAAAGCCGGCACAAGGATCGTGTCTATTATTCGGTACACACCAAAGAGGGAAACCTGATTTCAGGGGGCGACGAACTGCCTCCCTACACGGGTTCTCTCGAAATTGAAGATGAACACTACTTTGAGTCCCTTGTTCTGGGCGAACCGGTTCGCGTCATCGCCTTTGCTCACGCCCTGACCAATTCTTCTTCCGGTGATTTTGCCATCACCCAGGTCGCGCAAACCCTCCGCGGCCACGAAGAATTCAGGGAAGACCTGCTATGGTCGACAATTCGCGGGCATTTGTTATTACTGTCGATTATGATCGTCGCCCTTTTGATTGCCCTTCACTGGACTCTGAATCCGCTGATGGAATTTGGCCGGACACTATCGCAACGCCAGCCAGGTTCACTCGAAAAGCTTGAAAAGGAAAATGCACCGACAGAACTGGAGCCGATCATTCACGCGATGAATGACTACGTCGTGAGACTGGGGCACACCCTGTCATCGTACGAAAAATTCGTCTCGGATACTGCACACCACTTGCGGACCTCTTTTGCGATCATCAGCTCGCAAGTCGACTTCGGCAAGCGTAATGACAGCCATAATCCTGAACAGATGGAAGTACTGAATGCCATCCAGAAAGCCTTGAGGTATTGCACCAAGGTCATCAACCAGCTACTGATGCTGGCCTCTGTTGAACCGGCAAAGCAGGGTCGAGATATCGCCTCGGAAGTTCTACTTTCTGAGATCATCATTGCAGTGATCGAAGAAATGGCCCCTCTGGCGCAGCAAAAAGAGATTGAACTCGGCGTGGATGATTTTGATGAAGACATTCGCATTGCTGCCCCAAAAAAACTGCTGCACGAAGTGTTTTCCAATCTGATCGACAACGCGATCCAGCACATGGGCAGACCCGGGACAGTCATCACCTCGCTACGCCGGGAAGGCGACGTGGCCATCGTCAGCATCACCGACGATGGCATCGGAATTCCACAGAATTTACAGCACAAGGTATTCGAACGATTCTTTCAGATTGATACCACCGTGGCCAACAGTTCCGGACTCGGGCTGGCCATCGTCAAGGAAATCTGCGACTCGTTGAATGCAACGATCCTGTTAGGATCACCGGCCAGTGATTCAGGACTGCAAGTAACTATTCGATTCCCGATACTCCAGAGAGCGGAATGATGATGAAATCCATTTTCAAACTGATGTTTGCGATAGTGTTGCTGATCACGAGTAGTTACGCGTCAGCGGACGACAAGATTACGCTCATGGTCAGTAGTATAGAAAAACAGATTTATCTCCCCGCCAAACTGGCTGAACAACTGGGCTATCTGAAAGAAACCGGGCTGGATATTGAGCTTCTAAGCACGTCGACAGGAAGCAGTGCGGAAAAGGAAATGCTCTCGGGAGTAGCACAAGGCGTCATCGGATTTTACGACCACACAATCCATCTGCAGGCCAGAGGGAAGCTGGTGCAATCGGTAGTCCAGTTCAGTCATGCTCCAGGAGAAGTCCTTCTCGTTTCAAAAACGGCAGGCAACACCGTCAAATCACTCGCCGATCTCAAGCATAAAACCCTAGGTGTAACCGGCCTGGGGTCTTCAACGCATTTCCTCACTCAATACCTGCTGGCCAAATCAGGTGTCAAGAACAGCGAATACTCGGTACTTCCCGTAGGTGCCGGAGCACGGTTTATCACCTCGATGACCCAAGGCAGAATCGACGCCGGAATTACCACCGAACCGACCATTTCCCGCCTGACATCTTCTGGAGCAGCCAGCATCCTGGTGGATATGCGCACAATCAACAGCACGGAAGCGGCACTCGGCGGTTCCTACCCCGGAGCCTGCCTGTACATGCCCAGCGCGTGGATCAGCAAGAATAAGGATGCTGTGCAGAAGATCGTCACGGCGTTTGTCAAAACGCTTCGTTATATCGAAACGCACAGTGCCGAAGAGATCGCCGACAAAATGCCGCCAGAGTATTATGGCGCGGATAAAAAAATGTATGTCGATGCCCTCGAAAAGGGGAAACGCATGTTTTTGGCCGATGGAGTCATGCCTGACAATGGGCCTCCCACGGTGCTCAGAGTCCTTCGGGATTTTGACAAGTCGGTGCAAGGCAAGCCGATAAATTTGGCCAACACCTACACCACTGAATTCGTGAAAGCCGTCCGCGAGTGACACCTCGGCGTTTATTTCTATAACAAAACTGGTCACATGGGGCTGCAGGGAAACTGTTAGCCAGAAAGAATGAAAAGAGAGTTTGCCTTGATCCGCCCCTTTGCCATTGCGCTGGTTATTAGTGTCATCGCCGGACTGATTTTCAGCCTGATCCACATCCCCCTGCCCTGGATGATGGGGCCGCTTTTCGGTGTCGGCTTTGCCGGCATACGCGGAATCCATGTCAAATCCATACGGGGTAGCCGACAAGCCGGGCAGCTTGTCATTGGCTGCGCGCTCGGCCTTTATTTCACGGCGGAGGTGAGCAACCAACTTCTCGCTTTCGGCGGATACATCCTGTCTGCAGCATTTATTGCCATCATGATTGGCGCTTTGGGGGGAATACTCCTTAGGCGCATCGCCGGTACGACGGCAATCACCTCTTATTTCGCCAGTGTTCCGGGAGGCGCAGCCGAAATGGCCGTGCTTGCCGAACGTGCCGGAGCGCGTTTCGACCAGGTGGCCTTGTCCCACTCGATCCGGGTACTGGTTGTCGTCTCAACAATTCCGATTGCCGTGACTCTGACCGGCGCAAGCGGCACGGATATGTTTATCCCCACGACCGCTTTGCTTGTCCTTCCCCGACTTTTCGAGTTAGCAGCCCTCGCCACAGGCGCGGCCTTTCTCTTCATGAAAGCGGGCATCCCCAACGCCTGGCTACTTGGCCCGCTGACCGCCAGCCTGATGCTGACGGTGACGGGACATGACACGTCCGCGATCCCTCCGGTACTGATCAATGCAGCGCAAGTCCTGATCGGTTGTTCATTGGGCGCGCGCTTCAAACCCAGCCTGCTCTCGGAATCCCGTCAGTTGATCATCGGAGTCATGGCCACAGCCTTCCTGACCCTGATTCTTTCGGCACTTTTGGGACTGCTGATGGCCGGGATGCTTGACCTGTCGGGAGCAACCCTGATCCTCGCCACCTCGCCCGGCGGTCTTTCGGAAATGTGCATTACAGCAAAAATCCTGAAACTGGGTGTTCCTCTAGTGACTTCATTTCAGGTCGCCCGGCTGGCTATTGTGGTGACCTTTTCGCTACCCGTCTGGCGTTTGCTCGTAGTTATCAGGAATAAAATACAATAAGAACCCGATAACCCATCTTCATTCAAAATATCGTGGCGCAAACGTTCTTTGCTTACAAAAACATCTTCCCGTCAAGATAAAATACCGATTAGGATTGGAACATGACCGATCGAAAACTACTCGTTGTTGATGACGATAAAAGGCTCCGCGATCTCCTGCAGCGCTATCTGAGCGAACAGGGCTTCATTGTCAAAACGGCGGAGAACGCCGAGGCCATGGACAAAGCGCTGGGCCGCGACAGCTTTGACCTGATCGTTCTGGATCTGATGCTTCCCGGGGAGGACGGACTTTCGATCTGTCGCCGCCTCCGTGCAGCAGAGCCTCAGCAGGCCATCATCATGCTCACGGCCAGGGGCGATGAAATCGACCGGATAGTCGGCCTCGAAATGGGCGCCGATGATTACCTTCCCAAGCCGTTCAATCCCCGCGAACTAGTTGCCCGCATCCAGGCTGTTTTGCGCCGCCGGGGTACGATTATTCCGGGTGCGCCGACCGGCGAAGACAAAGTTATTCATTTTGCCGAAATAGAAGTCGATCTGGCGACCCGAACACTCAAACGCAACGGTGAAATCCTGCCTTTGACTACCGGCGAATTTGCCGTACTCAAGGTACTGCTCGAGCACCCGCGCCAACCACTGTCGCGCGACCGGTTGATGACCCTGGCCCGCGGCCGGGAACAGGGGCCCTTTGATCGGGCCATCGACGTGCAGGTCTCGCGCCTGCGCAAGATGGTTGAACCCGACCCGTCCACTCCGCGTTACCTGCAAACCGTCTGGGGCTTTGGCTATGTCTTCATCCCGGACGGTCAAAGCAAGTGAAGCGTTTGCAGCGCTTCGTACCGCATACCCTGCTGGCTCGCACTTTTGTTTTGGTCAGCCTGCTGATCTTTGTCTCGGTGGCCACCTGGCTCACCCTGTTCTCCCTTGCCGAGCACGAACCCCACGCCCGTCAACTGGCTGAGATGACCGTCAGTGTCGTCAACCTGACCAATGCCTCGCTGATCGCTGCGGATCCAGCCAAACGACAATCCCTGCTGCGTGATTTCGCCGAAAGCGAAGGCGTCCATATCTATCCCATAGAGATCACCGACGACGTCGAGGAACTGCCTGACAATGCCTTCTTTCGCACCATGCTCAAAACGGCCAAACCTCAACTCAGAGCGGGTACCCGATTTGCCGGAGCGGTGAACGGACAGGAAGGTATCTGGGTCAGCTTTTCCATCGACAATGCTGGCGAAGACTATTACTGGCTGATGCTTCCGGCTGAACATGCCGAAAGTGATGTCCCATGGAAGTGGCTGGGATGGGGCGGAGCCTCTTTGGCCCTGGCGCTGTTAGTTGCCTGGCTGATGGCCTCGCGTATCTCCCTGCCACTGCGCACGATGTCAAACGCCGCCAGTGAAGTGGGGCAAGGGAAGTATCCCGCACCGATTTCCGAAACCGGTGCCACGGAACTTCGCCAACTGGCCAAGACCTTTAATCGCATGTCCAAGGATCTTGAACGTATGGAAAAGGAGCGTGCCGAGGTCCTGGCCGGAATTTCACATGATTTGCGCACGCCTCTGGCCCGCCTACGCCTCGAATCAGAGATGTCGATCAGTGATGATGAAGCGCGTGCGGCTGTCGTTGAAGACATCGAGCAAATGGACACCATCATTGCTCAGTTTCTCGACTACGCCCGAGGTGACAATGGAGAGCCGTTTCAATTATCGGACATCAACGAACTGTTAAATCAGCTCGCCGTCGCACAGGAACGAAGCCTCCCGGCCTTGAAAATCTCGCCAGAAATTCTCCCACCGACCCTGATCCAGCGCAAGGCGCTGACCCGTGCCGTGACCAATTTGATTGAAAACGCCCGTAAATATGGGGGCAACGAACTGGCCATAGAAACCCGTGTGGCTGGAAATACAATTGTCATTGACGCCCTGGATCGTGGCCCGGGCATACCGGAAGCGGAAGTCGAACGCATGAAGCGCCCGTTCACTCGCCTTGAGAATGCCCGCACCAACGCCACTGGAACCGGACTGGGTCTGGCGATTGTCGATCGCATTGCCGTGCAACACGGCGGCCAGCTTGAACTCCTGCCGCGGGAAGGGGGCGGCCTGATCGCGCGTTTGCGTTTACCGATTCGCAATCCTTCTTGAATGGCAATGCTTATTCCATCACCTTTTTCTGGAGCATTTTCATGACCGACCGCTATGCCGTCATTGGCAACCCCGTTTCGCACACCAAGTCTCCGACTCTGCAAATGGCCTTTGCCCGGCAATGCTCCCAGGACATCGACTACGGAATGATTCTTGGCCCGCTCAACGGGTTTACTGAAGCCGTTCGCCAGTTCCAGCGCGACGGCGGAAAAGGTATCAACATCACCGTCCCGTTCAAGCTTGAGGCCTTCGAAATGGCCGACGAACTGACGCCACGGGCGCAAGCGGCCGGTGCCGTCAACATGTTCACTTTCCGCGATGACGGTTCAATCCTCGGTGACAATACCGATGGTTTTGGCATCATCCGGGATATCACCGCCAATCTGGGCTGCAGTCTTTCAGGAAAACGCGTGCTGCTTCTCGGAGCGGGGGGCGCCGCACGAGGAACACTGCTGCCATTGCTCGGCGAAAAGCCGTCGGCAGTTTTCATTGCCAACCGGACCGAAGCCAAAGCCCTTGAGCTGGCACAAAAATTCAAGGTTTATTCCCAGGACACCGACCTTTCAGGTGGGTGTTTTGCTGGCGTTTCAGGCGCTTTCGATGTGGTTATCAACGGTACCTCCGCAAGTCTCTTGGATGAAGCACCATCGCTGCCAGACGCCAGTTGGGCCGGTGCAGCGCTGGCCTACGACATGTTCTACCAGAAGGAACCGACCGCCTTCATGCGTGCCGCCCGTACCGCCGGAGTCAAATGGGTTGCCGATGGTCTGGGCATGGTCGTCGAACAAGGGGCGGAATGTTTCTTCCTGTGGCGCGGCATGCGTCCGGATACAGCTCCGGTGATTGCCGCACTGCGCTAGGTGAAATAACTACTGATTTGTTGCGCTGCGCATCAGCGCCCGCGCTCGGCACAGGTCTTCCCAGGCCTTGGCCTTGTCGGGAAGATTGCGCAGCAGATAGGCCGGGTGGTAGGTCACCAGCACCGGAATGTCACGTTCGCCATCGCGGTAAACCAGGGATTTGCCGCGCAGACTGGCCAACGCCCCTTCTTCACCAAGAACCGCACTGACGGCGACGCGACCGAGCAGAACGATCAGCTTGGGCTGGATCAGTGCGATCTGGCGTTGCAGATAGGGGAAGCAAGCTTTAATTTCAGCAGCTTCCGGCGTGCGATTTCCCGGTGGACGGCATTTCACCGCGTTGGCGATATAGACGTCTTCGCCGCGCTGTAAATCGATCGCCGCGAGCATCGCGTCGAGCAGCTTGCCGGCCGGACCGACAAAGGGTTCGCCGCGCGCATCTTCCTCGGCGCCCGGACCTTCGCCGATAAACAACCAGCCGGCCTTGACGTCGCCGACGCCAAGAACCGCCTGCTTGCGCTCGGCGCATAAACCACAGACCTGACAGTCCGCCGCACTGCTCTGCAACGCCTCCCAGTCCATTTGCGCAATGCTGGCGGCACGCTCGGTCTGCGCCGTGTTCGCCGTAACGAGCGCGCGCATAGCTTCGGAAAGCACAGGCTTGCTGCTTTCCGGGCTCTGGCCTCGCGGCGCAGGCTGAGCTTCTGTGATCGTCTTTGCGCGACGCGCCACTCCCGGCTCCTCTCGCAAGGTCCATTGCGGCGACAGCCCCATTTCATCAAGAATCTGCTTACGACTCAGGCTCATGCCAATACCTCATCCAGCGCATGTGTCAGTACCAGGGCATCTTCGCGCCCACCTTCTGCCGGATAGTACGCTTTCCGGACACCAATCTGCTGGAAACCGAAATGACGATACAAGGCCAGAGCACTGGCATTTGACGGTCGCACTTCGAGCAACAGGATTTTTGCCCCGCTGTCGCGTGCCACCTGCATCACCTGCTGCAGCAAACGAGCCCCAAAACCCTGTTTTTGCCACTTGTCGGACACACTGATGGTTAGCAGATGCGCTTCGTCGACAGCGATCATCAGCACAAAATAGCCGATCAGCTCACCGTCGAGCCGGCACACCCAGCACGGATAGCCGCTGGCCAGAGAATCGGTGAAATTGCCACGCCCCCAGGGAAAGGGGCAGACCCGGTACTCGATCGCCAGCACCGCATCGACGTCACCCAGACCCATCGGCAGAAATTCGACGCGCGGCTCGAGCACAGCATTCATCAGGCCTTGCCTCCCTCAGCCAGTCGCTCGGTGATGGTTTTAGCCACCTTGTCACGCACATAGAGCGGCACGGCATCAGCCGGATCAAGACACTCGCCCTGAGCCAAACGCTGGGCCGCAAGACGCGCCACCGCTTCGGCACTGGGCATGATATCTGGCAGCCAGACGTCCACCCACGGGGTCAGGCGCTCGCACAGCCGAGGATAGGCGGCCAAGCCATTGCCGCAGGCCGTCCACCGGCCAGACGTTGGTAGCGGCGCTGCGTCTGGCGCATAAACGCCGATTTCGCCACGCTGCTGACCCTGTTCAAAGAGTCCGAAATAGACCTCACCCATGCGCGCGTCGAGGGTGACGATCACCCGCTCACCCCCACAGGCCAGAGCCATCGCCTCGAGGGTGCCAATGCCAATCAGCGGAATATCACGGGCCACTGCCAAGCCTTGGGCAACGCCACAGGAAACGCGCAACCCGGTAAAGGAACCTGGCCCGGCGCCAAAGGCAATACCATCGAGATCGGCAAACCCCAGGCCGGCTTCATCCAGGATTTCATTAGCCAGCGGCAACAGCGTCGCCGAGTTGGAAAGCCCTTCCGGACAATAACGAGCGACGACGTTTCCATCGCGCCAGAGAGCGACTGAACCGGGATCGGCGGCGGTTTCAAGGGCAAGAATATTCATTCCTGACATTTTACCGGAACGCCAGCGTGTATCAGAAACCGTTTAATGGAACGCGAGAAAATCAAACCTGTCTATGTACTCAATTCCAAAATATTTCAGTCGCGAGGGAATAAAACCGGCCTGCCCAACGTTTATCCAGATGCAAACCCCTCAATCACCCAGGAGAAACCCCATGCCGATCCGACACTTCGCCAGCGCCCTGCTGCTCACCGCTACCCTCGCCGCCTGCTCCGCCACTGGAACTCGCCCTGATGCCCCGGCCATGGTCGCCGACGGCGTACTCACCGGCAGCAACGGCATGACCCTGTACACCTTCGATAAGGATGCCGCCGGCAGCGGCAAGAGCGTCTGCAATGATGCCTGCGCCAAGAACTGGCCGCCCTTGATGGTCAAGCCCGATGCCGCTCCCAGCGGCGAATACAGCATCATCAGCCGTGATGACGGCAGCAAGCAATGGGCGCTCAAGGGCAAGCCTCTCTACTACTGGGTCAAGGACCAGAAGCCGGGCGACAAGACCGGCGATGGCGTGAATAAGGTCTGGCATGTCGCCACTCCGTAAGCCGAACTGAGTCCAGAAGCCCACCGTGGATAGCCACGCGCTCCTCGCTGAGATCCCCCGCCTGCGCCGTTATGCGCGGGCGCTGCTCGGCGAACGCGCGGCGGCAGACGATCTGGTTCAGGACACGCTGGAACGCGCCTGGTCCCGGTTGCACCAATGGAAAACGGGAAGCGACTTGCGCGCCTGGCTGTTCGGCATCATGCACAACCTGCGCGTTGACCTGTTGCGCCGCTCGATTCCGCTGACCCGCTCGATCGACGAGGGCGACGATGATTTACCGACCCGGGCGACGCAGACCGACACGCTGGAAGTGCAGGATCTCGAATCAGCGCTGGCGCAGTTACCCGACGAGCAACGCGAAATTGTCCTGCTGGTCGCCGTGGAGGAGTTGAGTTATGCCGATATTGCCGAGGTACTGGGACTTCCCATTGGCACAGTGATGTCGCGCCTATCGCGCGGCCGCGAGAGATTGCGCCAGATCCTCGCCGGAGAACCGGCGACCCGCTTGAGAGTCGTGCGATGAAACCGAAGTCCATCAACGAAAACGAACTGCACGCCTACGTCGACCGGCACTTGCCGGAAAACGAACGGCAGGTGGTCGACTGTTATCTGAGCGAGCATCCCGGCGAAGCCGAACGCATTCGCGACTATCAGCAACAGAATCTGGCGCTCAAGGCATTGTTCAACCCAGTGCTGGACGAACCGCTTCCCGAACACCTGCTTTCGCTGGCCGTAGCACCTCCGGTTGAATCTATTTCACCAGCGCGCAACGCCCTATTCCACTGGTCGCTGCAACGCCTTGCCGCGGGTCTGTTCATCGCGCTAGTCGGCGGAGCCGCCGGCTGGTTGGCGCATGACCAGCGCCCTCAGGCCGAGACCGTGGCCAGCAGCGTACCGCTGCCGCGACAGGCGGCGATTGCCCACGCCGTATTCACGCCCGACGTGCGCCGCCCGGTCGAAGTCAGCGGCCAACAGGAAGAGCAACTGGTGGCCTGGTTGTCCAAACGCCTGGGGACTCCGGTCAAACCGCCGAAACTCGGCGCGCTCGGTTACGAACTGGTCGGCGGACGACTGCTGCCCGGCAATATCGGCCCGGTCGCTCAGTTCATGTATCAGGACAGCAGCGGACAACGGCTGACGCTCTTCCTGTCCACCGAAAACACCAGCAATCAGAACACCGCCTTCCGCTTCGCCCAGGAAGGACAGGTCAAGGTCTTCTACTGGATTGATGGAAAATTTGGCTACGCGCTCTCGGGCACCCTCGATAAAGGCGAGTTGGCCCGACTCGCCACCGCCGTCTATGACCAGATCGAAGGCAAATAAACCGGCCGACAGGCCCATCACCAAGGAGAATCATCATGAAGACCGCTGCTCAACTGACCGCCGCCACGCTGCTGATCCTGTTCGCCATCCAAAGCGCCAGACTCCATGCGGCGCCAAGCATGCCCGATGCAAAAATGAGTTTCTTTGTGACCAGTGCCAATCCGGGCAAAGGCGCTGATCTCGGGGGCCTTTCAGGCGCCGACCAGCACTGCCAATCCCTGGCGCAAGCCGCAGGTGCAGGAAAACGCACCTGGCATGCCTATCTCAGCAGCAGCGCCACGGCCAGCCAACCGGCCGTCAATGCCCGTGACCGGATCGGCCGCGGCCCGTGGTACAACGCCAAGGGCGTGATGATTGCCCACAATGTCGATGAACTGCACCAGGATAACGCGCTGACCAAGCAAACCGCGCTGACCGAGAAAGGTGAAGTGATCAACGGCCGTGGCGACACCCCGAACCTGCACGACATGCTGACCGGTTCCGACGCTCAGGGCTATGCCTTCGCCAGCACCGCGGACACGACCTGCGGCAACTGGACACAAAGCGGCGAGGGCTCGGCACAAGTCGGACACCATGACCGTAGCGGACTGAATGACAAGGCTCCGGCCAAGTCATGGAACCATTCACACCCCTCGGCAGGATGCAGCACGGAAGCGCTGCGCAAGACCGGCGGAGGTGGACTGTTTTATTGTTTTGCGGTCAAGTAAGCCAGAAAGAATACTGGCACCGGATTCAAGACGTAGCCTTCGTCCGGTGCCTGCTCTGAATTTGGACATTCCAGGGATGAGTTAATGGATGCACCGCAAAGTCCCAGCAACTTACTCCCGCCTGCACAGGTCAGCTTTACGCAAGCCTTCTGGTATTGGCTTAAACTTGGTTTCATCAGTTTTGGTGGACCAGCGGGACAGATTGCCATCATGCACCAGGACTTGGTTGAGCGTAGACGCTGGATCTCGGAACAGCGTTTTTTGCACGCCCTCAATTACTGCATGCTGCTCCCCGGCCCGGAAGCCCAACAACTCGCAACCTATATCGGCTGGATGATGCATCGCACCTGGGGCGGCATCATCGCAGGAACGCTATTCGTACTTCCTTCGCTGTTCATTCTGATCATTCTGTCGTGGGTCTATATCGCTTTTGGTGACATGCCGCTGGTCGCCGGATTGTTTTATGGCATCAAGCCTGCGGTGACCGCCATTGTTCTACAAGCGGCACACCGCATCGGATCACGGGCACTCAAGAACAATGGGCTTTGGGCAATCGCCGCAGCTTCATTTGTGGCCATCTTTGCCTTTAACGTACCATTCCCCCTGATTATCCTCAGTGCGGCGCTGATCGGATATATTGGAGGGCGCACGGCTCCTGACACGTTCAAGGTCGGTGGCGGACATGGCCCGGCAAATAAATCTTTCGGCCCGGCATTGATAGACGACGACACACCGACTCCGGAACATGCCCGCTTTCGCTGGTCAGGATTGGTCAAAGTGTCCGTGATAGGGGCGTTGCTGTGGCTGTTCCCGATGATGCTGTTGACCGCAAATTTCGGATGGAACCACACGCTGACACAGATGAGTTGGTTCTTCACCAAAGCCGCGCTAGTCACCTTTGGTGGTGCGTATGCAGTCTTGCCTTACGTTTATCAGGGTGCGGTCGGAGACTATGGGTGGCTGTCACCGACACAGATGATTGACGGCTTGGCTCTCGGCGAGACGACACCGGGTCCACTCATCATGGTGGTGGCCTATGTCGGTTTCATTGGCGGCTACGTTCATGCACTGTTTGGGCCGGACATGCAATTCCTGGCGGGTGTAGTCGCGGCAACGCTGGTGACCTGGTTTACCTTCCTGCCGTCATTCATTTTCATTCTGGCCGGTGGTCCGCTGGTGGAATCCACTCATGGCGATCTCAAATTCACTGCGCCGTTAACCGCGATTACCGCAGCGGTTGTTGGCGTGATCCTGAACCTGGCACTGTTTTTCGGCTACCACGTGCTGTGGCCGAAAGGTTTCTCCGCTGCGTTCGATGCCGTATCGGCGTTGATCGCCCTGGCGGCGGCAATTGCACTGTTTCATTTCAAACGCAGTGTCATCGAAGTCATTGGTGCCTGTGCCGTCATTGGACTGATGATTAAAATGGTCCTGTAGCGACAAACCCACGAAACAAATTACGTGAAGGAACCCCTGCTTTCGAGTCGAACTCAACGCCCGGCGAGATTGGCCCGCAACATAGCGCAGAACAAATGGCCCTGTTCGATCGCATCATCCAGTGCCACGTGGGTATGCACGACGGTTCCGAACCACTCGGCAGGCATCGATTTTTTTCCACAGTCACGGTACGGACGGTGCATTAACGCCATGGCATAGGTCTTGATATCAATGACCGAAAAACCAAAGGGATTTTCGCTCGCGTACTGGGTCAGGTACCAATACACAAAGGGAAAATCAAACGCTGCCGGATAGGCGACAAAGACCGGCTTTCCCGGAAGCGCCTTGAGCCATGCCAGGTAACGGGCCATCGCCGCATGTGGGTCTTCAAGATTCTGCCGGCAGGCCAACCACGCCTCCGGCTGAGTTGCCCACCAGGCCGTGGTGTGTACATCGGCAGTGAATCCCGGGAGCGTTTCCAGATTGGCCGAAAACGTTGCCAACAGGATTCCGTCGGCTGAATAGGCCGCCGACCCGAGGCTCAGCAGGGAATTCTTCCCGGCGACCGGACCATCGGTCTCGACATCGGTACTGACGTAAACTTCAATCACCGCGATCACTCTTGAAGATCATGCTGAAACAGGTTTCACCTTGTGCAGAGACCACCGACACCATCCCGCCATGCGCCTCGACGATCGACTTGACGATGGCCAGTCCGAGCCCGGACTGGGTACCCTCGCCGGTTCGTGAGGGATCGACCCGGTAGAAGCGGTCAAACAGGCGCGGCAGGTGATCAGCAGGAATCGGCTCGCCGGTATTGCTTACCTCGATGGCCACACCGTCGGCGCCGTGCGAGAAAATGGCGATGCTGACCTGTCCGCCCGGTGGGGCATGACGGATGGCGTTGGACAGCAGGTTGCTGATAGCCCGGCGGAGCATCAGCGGGTCACCGAACAGCGCGCCCTCGCCGCTGAATGTGACTGTCACATTTTTTTCGTCGGCAGCAATGCGATGAAACTCAAGCAGATCGCCAACCAGCGGCGCCAGGTCGAGCTTTTCCTTGGACGGGATGATCTGCCCCTCGTCCGCTTTGGCAATGAACAGCATGTCGGCAATCATGCGCGAAAGCCGTTCGAATTCTTCAACATTCGACGCCAGCACCTCGTGGTATTCGTCGGCGCTTCGTGGCCGGGAAAGCGTAACCTGCGTTTGCGTCAGCAGGTTGCTGACCGGAGTACGGAACTCATGCGCCAGATCCGAAGAAAAATCCGACAAGCGGCGGAAGGATTCTTCCAGCCGAGTGAGCATGGCATTCAGCGTTTGCGCCAGATCGGCCAACTCGACCGGCACGGCATCGACGGCCAGTCGGGCATCGAGTCGTTGCGCGGTAATGCTCTCGGCCTTGTGCTTCATCGCCTGCAGGGGACGCAACCCCTGCCGGACAGCCAGCCAGCCGAGAAAGCCGGTCAAGGCCGCAGCCAGCACGACAAAGGACCACAGCGTGGTGCGGAACGAGGCCATGAATTCCTCGTGGTGCGAAATGTCGGTGGACACGCCGACGACTACGGGCGGCGCGCTCCTGATTCCGCTCGGCACTTGCGCGGCTATACCTCGGAAAGGCTTGTTCTGAGCTGTTTTCCAGACCATGGGCTGGGCGCTGGCAGTGGTGATTGGTTTTCCCAGCAACGCATGCGGGAATTCGGCACCGCTGCTCGCAAACAGCGTCTCCCCGCCGGGCGCCCTGACCACCACGGCCAGCCCGGAATCCCCGGCCAGCAGATCATCAAGCTGTTGCGGGACGGCAGCATAATCGTGCTCACTAAGCACCTTCGCCAAAACCTGCCGGGTCAGCGCCAGTTTGTTGCTGAGGATGACCATGTCCTGTTCTTCAAAATGCTGTTCGACGGCACTGCCAATCAGCGCTCCGAGAATCAGCAAGACCACCGTCGACGCGCTGGCGAAAAGAAGGGTCAGGCGCAGCGAAATCGAGGGACGACTGCTCAAGCGCACGCCGGGTCCTCCAGAACGTACCCCATGCCGCGCACGGTGCGGATCAATTTGGGCGTGAAATCATCGTCGACCTTCGCCCGCAAGCGGCGCACCGCGACTTCGACAACATTGGTGTCGCTGTCAAAATTCATGTCCCACACTTGCGAGGCAATCAACGAACGCGTTAGCACCTCGCCCTGACGGCGCAGCAGAAGCTCCAGCAGGGCAAACTCCTTGGCCGTCAGATCGAGGCGATTACCGGAACGGGTCACGCGGTGGCGCAGCAGATCAAGCTCTAGATCAGCCGCCCGCAGCACCGTCATACTCTCGGATTCCTTGCTCTTGCTGCCGCGCCGCAACAGGGTGCGAACACGGGCCAGCAATTCGGCAAAGGCAAAAGGCTTGACCAGGTAATCATCGGCGCCGAGTTCTAGCCCATTCACGCGATCCTCGACCTGATCGCGCGCAGTCAGAAACAGAACCGGCAGCTCTTTCCCGGCCGCACGAACAGCACGCAGGATGCTCCAACCGTCCATCCCCGGCAACATCACGTCAAGAATGACCAAGTCGTATTCACTGGTCAGCGCCGCATGCAATCCGTCCCGCCCCTCACGCACTAGATCAACGACAAAACCCGCCTCAAGCAAGCCTTTATGGAGGTAATTCCCGGTTTTCAGTTCGTCTTCGACAATCAGTATTTTCATTTCAGAATCCCAGCATTCCCGCATCGTGCCTGCCATCCATAGCATGAGCCAAAGCCGATGATCTTGCCAGGCTCAGCCTCATAGATTACAAAAATGTAATCCACGCGTCAGCTTGGCGTCGCCCTTGTTTCTCTAGAGTACGTGAAAAACCCCTTTCTTACACTGGAGAACCGCGTGAATCATGTCAGAAAAATGATTATTTCCACCTTCGTCGGCCTTTCATTTTTTGCGGCATTTTCGGCTACGGCGCACGAAAGTCATGGGAACCATCAAGCAGGCGCATTGCAATCCACGGCCGATGGCGGCTGGGCTGACGGTATCGTAAAAAAGGTCGACAAGGCGGCCGGCAAAGTCACCGTCGCACATGGTCCGCTGAGTAACCTGAACATGCCCGCAATGACCATGGTTTTCCGCGTCAAAGATGCGGCCTGGATTGATCGAATGCAGACGGGTGGGAAAATTCGCTTCGTTGCCGAGGTGGTGAATGGAACTTACACCATCGTTCAACTTGAGCCCTGAAATGCTCACCACCTCCATATCCCGGCGGATTACTATATTGCTCATGCTGGGCCTGCCCTGGACGGCGCAGGCCCAGCACGCGCATGATCCAGTCCCCGGTAAAACCGTCGAGAGCCTGCTCGAGTATGCGCGCAACAATAATCCGGAATACGCGGCGGTACGCTACGAAGCCGAGGCCGCCGGCGAGCGCATCACGGCGGCGGGGGCTCTGGCTGATCCGAAACTGCGTACCGAATTACGCGACATCACGCAGCGCGGCCAGCAAAGCGCCAGTCTTTTGCCCAGCCGGGTCGGCAGCACTCGCTACCTGCTGATGCAGGATGTTCCCTGGTACGGCAAGCGGGAACTGAAAAGGGAAATCGCCGAATTCGACGCCGAAGGCGCTCAAGGCCGCGCGCGCGGCACCTGGGCCGATTTGTCGGCGCGAATCAAGACCAGCTACGCCCAGTTGTACTACCTGCAGCGCAATGAACAGCTGGCACGAGAAATTCTCGACCTGATGCAGCGTCTGGAGAAAATCGCCCAGGTTCGCTATGCCGGCGGCCTTGCGGCCCAACAGGATGTGATCCGCGCGCAGGTCGAGCAGACCGGGATGCGCAATGAATTGATCGCGCTGGAAAACGAACATCACCATTGGCACAGCAAAATGAACACGCTGCTGGCCCGACCGGCCAATGCCGCCTTAGCCGAACCCGACCGACTGCGTCCACTGCCGCCCCCCGCTCGCCTCGACTACGCCACGCTGGAAGACCGCGTTCGCGGACGCAATCCGCAGCTCTTTGTCGAAGAAGCGCGGGTCAAATCCGCTGAGAAGAGCCGCGATCTGACCTACAAGAACCGCTACCCTGATGTGACGCTGGGGGCTTCACCGATCCAGTACCAGTATGGCGCCAGGGAATGGGAAGTCATGCTCGAAATGAATATCCCCCTGCAGCAGAATTCACGCCGGGCCCAGGAACGCGAATCGGAATCGATGCTCTCGGCCGCCCGCTCGCGCAAAGAAGCCGCGGCCTATCAGATTTTTTCCGAGCTTGCGGAAAACCTCTCAGCCATCGACGCCGCACGGCGCTCCGAAATACTGACCACGACCAGCCTGCTGCCGCAAGCCGAACTGACCTTCAAAGCCGCATTGGCGGGATACGAGACGGGCAAGGTCGATTTCGCCACCTTGATCGACGCCCAGAGGCAGATCCGCCAGGCGCGGCAGAACCGCCTCAAGGCACAAGCCGAAAGTGAAATCCGTCTGGCCGAAATCGAAAAGCTGCTGGGAGAAGAACTTTGACCAAAGGGAAAAATACGAAACGTATCGGCGCATTGGTGCTCATCATCGCCGCCGCAGGAAGCGGCTACTGGCTGGGCAACAATACCGCTTCAAATGGAACAGCCGTTTCCACCAGCACCTCCGGCGAGAACACCAAAAAGCCGCGCAAGCTGCTTTACTACCGCAACCCGATGGGCTTGCCCGACACCTCACCTACGCCCAAGAAAGACCCGATGGGAATGGATTACATCGCGGTGTTTGAGGGTGAAGAGGAGACTGAGCCCGATTCGTCCAACCAGATCAAGGTCAGCACCGAGAAAATCCAGAAACTGGGAGTACGCACCGAGCTGGCGCAGCTCCGCAGCCTGGATAAAAGTGTACGTGCTGCGGGTCGCATCGAACCCGATGAACGGCGTATCTACACCATCTCACCCAAATTCGAGGGCTACGTCGAACGCCTGCACGTCAGCGTCACCGGACAGGCCGTCGGCAAAGGCCAGCCGCTGTTCGAAGTCTATAGCCCGGAACTGGTTTCCGCTCAGCGTGAATACGCCATCGCCGCGCAGGGTGTCGAATCGCTCAAAGACAGTGAGAGTGTTGCCCAGAGTGGAATGAAGCAGCTCGCCGACTCCAGTTTGCAACGCCTGAAAAACTGGGACATTTCCGAAGAACAGATCAAAGCCCTGAGCCGCTACGGAGAAACGAAACGCACGCTGACCTTTCGCTCACCGGTCTCCGGCATTGTGACCGAAAAGAAGGCGCAGCAAGGGATGCGTTTCATGCCCGGCGAAGCGCTCTACCAGGTCGCCGATCTCTCGTCGGTGTGGGTCGTTGCTGATGTATTTGAACAGGACATTGGACTCGTCAGGACGGGAACGAAAGCCACGGTGCGTATCAACGCCTATCCCGAGAAGACGTTCGAAGGAAAAGTCAGTTACGTCTATCCGACGCTGAACGCCACGACGCGTACCGTGCCGGTGCGCATTGAACTGGCCAACCCCGGCCTGCTGCTGAAACCGTCGATGTTTGCCCAGGTCGAGCTCTCCGCGTCGGCCAGGGGAAATGTGATCAGTGTGCCGATCTCCGCGGTGATCGACAGTGGTACCCGGCAGATCGTCCTGATCGAGCAGGGCGAAGGCCGCTTCGAGCCGCGCGTGGTCAAGCTCGGCGCGCGCAGCGAGCAGCATGTGGAAATCATCGAAGGCATCAAGGAAGGCCAAGCCGTCGTGGTCACCGCCAATTTCCTGATAGACGCCGAGAGCAATCTCAAGGCAGCGGTGAGCGGGTTTGGCTCGCCGGGGCAAAGTCCTTCCGCTACGGCCAAGACGGTCGGCCACAAAGCGTCTGGACGCGTTGATTCGATCGACCTGAAAGAAGGCTCGGTCAACCTCGAGCACGGCCCGGTTGCAAGCCTGAACTGGCCGTCGATGACGATGGAGTTCAAACTGGCCAACGAGGCTTTGCTTAAGGGATTGAAACCTGGAGCAAAGATCGACTTCGAGTTCGTCGAACGCGGTCAGGGCGAATGGGTCATCACCGCGCTGAAACCCGCTGCATCGGCTGCGCACGCCGGCCACTGACAAGGAAACCCGATGCTCTCCAGCGTTATCGAATGGTCTAGCCGGAACCGTTTCCTGGTCCTGCTGGTCACCCTGTTCATCGTCATCGGGGGCATTTTTGCCGTTCTCAGAACGCCGATTGACGCCCTTCCCGACCTCTCCGACGTGCAGGTCATCGTCTATACCGAGTTCCCCGGACAGGCACCGCAGGTGGTCGAAGATCAGGTCACCTATCCGCTGACCACGGCCATGCTCTCGGTGCCCAAGTCGAAAGTGGTGCGCGGTTTCTCCTTCTTCGGCGCCTCGTTCGTCTACATCATTTTCGATGACGGCACTGACATCTACTGGGCACGTTCGCGCGTGCTCGAATACCTCAATTTTGCCTCGGGACGCATGCCCAAGGGCGTGACGCCGCAGATCGGCCCGGACGCCACCGGCGTCGGCTGGGTCTATCAGTACGCCCTGCTGGCCAAGGACAAGACACTGGCCGAACTGCGCTCGATTCAGGACTGGTACGTTCGCTATCAGCTGACCAAGGCGCATGGCGTCGCCGAAGTGGCTTCGATTGGCGGTTTCGTGCAGACCTATCAGGTCACCGTCGACCCGGTCAAGCTGCGTTCCTACGGCATTCCGCTGGTGAAAGTGGCGCAGGTCATTCGCGACTCGAACCGCGACGTCGGCGGACGCGCCGTGGAAATGGCCGAGACCGAGTACATGGTGCGCGGCAAAGGTTATCTGCGCGGCATCAGCGACATCGAAATGCTTGCCGTCAAAAACACTACCGGCAAAGGCGGTGGCACGCCGGTACTGATCCGCGACATCGGCCGTGTCGAGCTCGTCCCTGATGAGCGCCGCGGCCTGACCGAACTCAACGGCGAAGGCGAAGTGGTTTCCGGCATAGCCATGGCGCGTTACGGGCAGAATGCGCTCGAGGTGATCAGCAACTTGAAGGAAAAAATTGCCGAAATCGCTCCCGGCCTGCCCGCAGGCGTGACAGTGGAAACCGTCTATGACCGCTCCGAACTGATCCATCGCGCCATCAATACGCTCAAGCGAACCCTGATTGAGGAATCGCTGATCGTGGCCCTGGTCTGCTTCGTCTTCCTGCTCCACCTGCGTAGCGCGCTGGTGGCTATCCTGATGCTGCCGGTGGGTATCCTGATTGCCTTTATCGCCATGCGCTCATTGGGAATGAACTCCAACCTGATGAGTCTCGGCGGTATCGCCATTGCCATCGGCGCGATGATCGACGCGGCCATCGTGATGATCGAAAACGCCCACAAGCACCTGGAACGGCTCCCGCCCGCCCATACGAACAGCGATCGTACCGAAGCCATGCTCTCGGCCTGCAAGGAAGTCGGCCCGGCGCTGTTCTTCTCGCTGCTGATCATTACCGTCTCCTTCCTGCCGGTATTCAGCCTGGAAGGCCAGGAAGGCCGTCTCTTCTCGCCGCTGGCCTACACCAAGACCTTCGCCATGGCCGGCGCAGCACTGCTGTCGATCACCCTGGTGCCGGTGCTGATGCTCTACTTCATTCGCGGCAAGATCATGCCGGAGTCGCAAAATCCAGTGAATCGTTTCCTGATCCAAATCTACCGGCCGATCATCACCGCGGTGATGCGCTGGAAAAAAACCACCATCGCCCTGGCATTACTCAGCCTGCTCATCTCGCTCTATCCAGCATCACGTCTCGGTTCCGAGTTCATGCCGACATTAAACGAGGGCACGCTGTTCTACATGCCTGCGTCTCTGCCCGGGATGTCGATCACCAAGGCCGCCGAAATCCTGCAAACGCAGAACAAGATTATCAAGAGCTTCCCCGAAGTCTCTTCGGTCTACGGCAAGGCCGGGCGCGCCAACACGGCGACCGATCCGGCGCCGACCGAGATGTTTGAGACGGTCATCAACCTCAAGCCGGAATCCGAGTGGCGTTCCGGGATGAACATCGACAAGCTGGTCGCCGAACTCGATAAAGCCTTGCAGTTCCCCGGCATTTCCAACGCCTGGACGATGCCGATCAAAGCGCGCATCGACATGCTGTCGACCGGCATCCGCACACCGATCGGCATCAAGGTCTTCGGCAAGGATCTCGACGAAATGGAGAAACTCGCGCGGCAGATCGAGACCGTGGTCAAAGCCGTTCCCGGCACCAGCAGCGCGTTTGCCGAGCGCATCACCGGAGGCTATTACCTGAATATCGAACCCGACCGCATGCAACTGGCACGTTATGGTCTGTCGGTCGGCGAATTGCAAGATGTCATCGGCATCGCCCTCGGCGGCGAAATCCTGACCACGACCGTCGAGGGGCGTGAACGCTACGGTGTGCAAGTGCGCTATCCGCGCGAACTGCGCTCCGACCCGCAGCAGATCGCCCGCGAAATACTCGTCCCGACGGCGAGTGGCGCGATGGACATGAATATGGTGCCGCTCGGACAACTGGCCAAAGTCGAAATCGCCAAGGGCGCTCCGGCCATCCGCACAGAGAACGCCCTGCTTTCGGCGTATATCTACGTCGACATCCGTGAGCGCGACATCGGTGGCTACGTCGCCGAAGCCAAGAAAGCGGTGGCTGCACAGGTCAATTTCCCGTCCGGCTACTACATCACCTGGAGCGGCCAGTTCGAGTATATGGAACGGGCCATAGCGAAGATGAAGGTGGTCATTCCGGTGACGCTACTCTCGATCTTCTTGCTGCTCTATCTCAATTTCCGGCGCATTACCGAAACGCTGATTGTCATGCTCTCGGTGCCTTTCGCGCTGGTCGGGGGTATCTGGCTGATGTGGCTGCTCGGCTACAACCTCTCGGTCGCTGTCGCTGTCGGCTTCATCGCGCTGGCCGGCGTCGCCGCCGAAACCGGCGTGGTCATGCTGATCTACCTCGACCACGCCTGGGAGTCAGTCAAGACCCAATGCCGAGCGTCCGGTCGCACGCCGGACGTCGGCGACCTTTACGCGGCGGTGATGGAAGGCGCGGTTGAACGGGTGCGCCCGAAAATGATGACCGTAGTAGCCATCATGGCCGGCCTGCTGCCTATCATGTGGGGCAGCGGAACGGGATCGGAAGTCATGAGCCGCATCGCCGCGCCTATGGTCGGCGGCATGATTTCATCAACAGTCCTGACTCTGGCGGTGATTCCGGCCATATACGCACTGGTCAAACAATGGCGGCTCGACCGGGGATTGGAAAACTAGGTCTTTGCCGGACGGCAACTCACCAGCTCACCCTGTTTATCCAGAGCCAGCAGCCAGTCAGCCAGCTGCTGCCCAAGCTCGCCACTGGCGGCAACCAGCGCCCTGACCCCGCCGTTCGCATCGGCGCTTGCTGCGGCGTGGCGGAGTGATATCTGACGTTCAGCAAGCAGATGTCGCTTGGTGCTGATCAGGCTGACGCTCGCCAGCAACAGTCCGTGACTCACCTGTGGAGTGTCAAAGACCTGAGAAAACTCCTGCAATTCGACTTTCAACACGCAATCAGCGGCTAACGCGTTGGTCAAGCCGAGTTGTTGGCGCAGCGATTGACCCAGCAACACGGCAGGATTGGCTGCCCAACGGCTTGCGGCGTATTCGCGCTGTTTTAGTGAGTCTTCGTAGGCCAGACGGTAATCGATGTTGAGCGAGTCAAACCAGCCGGGCGACTTAACCTCAAGCATCAGTTTTGGCCCAGCGCCTTCCGGTAACAACCGCGCCGCCGGCAAGCCAAAATCGTAAACCACGGTGGAGGAAATGCTTTTCGATGTGCCAACGCAGGCACTGAGCACACAACTCACCAATATCATGAGGGAGAAAATAGTTCTGTTCATGGCTGACCCTTGCTGTTCAACGGCGCATCGAATCCGGACTCACCCGGCC
Source organism: Betaproteobacteria bacterium (assembly GCA_037139055.1). Classification (GTDB taxonomy): domain Bacteria; phylum Pseudomonadota; class Gammaproteobacteria; order Burkholderiales; family Rhodocyclaceae; genus Propionivibrio. The sequence continues at coordinate 65,588 of JBAXHE010000006.1, forward strand.
CTGGAGCTTTCTGATGTCCGAAAATCAGGCTCTGGGGTGACTCTTCAAGCAACATCAGGAGGCGATTCAACTGCCGGGAACTGGAGGAAAGCTCGGCAGTCAGTTCGCTAAGTTTCGGAACCAACGCCCCCGACTCGCCAGAAGCGGGTTCGCCCAGCGCCAAATCAAGTTTTTCGCTGACTTTCTGCAGCCGCGCCACCAACCCGCGTGCCTCGGCAAAGAATGGCGCGGCCTGACCGACGGTCTGTTCGGCACGCGCCAACGTTGAATTCAGGCGCTGAATATTCTCTGCGCTCAGTACTCGTTTCAACTGGGCAGAAACCTCCTGCGCATTGCCAGTAGTCATCTCCAAGTTGTTCAGTGTTTTGGAAATCTTCTGTCTATTCTCCGCGCTCAAGATCTGATTGATGTTGGCCAGCAGTTCTTTGGCGTTGCGCAGGGATTCCGAGCCCACATCGGCGAGTTCCTGGAACAGCGAATCCTGCATGGGAATCTGGGCCAGCCGCCCGTCACGAGCGACCAGCAGGGTTGAATCCTTACCAGTTTCCTCGAGCAGCACATGGGCAATTCCGGTGATCCCCTGATAACCGAGCTTGGCCACGGTTCCCTGGGTTACCGGAATGCCGTCACGAATACGGATCCGAATCAGCGTTTTGCTGACATCGGCGGGGTCAAGATCGATGGCTTCGACCCGTCCGACGCGAACGCCTCGATAACGCACCTGGGCCTGAACGTTCAGACCGGTTACATTTTTAGTGGTCAGCACCAGATATTCATCCGTGGCTTCATGCCGCCCCCCAAACCACCACAGCGCGAGAACGGCGGACACCCCAAGAAGTAGAGTAAACAACCCGGCCATCAGGGCATGAGAACGGTTTTCCATGATTAATCTAACCTCTTGTGCATGATGGCTGCCGCATGTTCCGATGAGAAAAAACTCCGAATGAACGGATGATCGACGGCCAGAACGTCTGCCGGAGTACCACAGGCAATGATACGCTGCTCGGCCAATACCGCGATATGCGTCGACAGCCCGGCTAGGGTATCAATATCGTGCGTAACCATCACCACCGTAAATCCCAATTCCTGTTGCAGCATTCTGATCAAGCGCACGAAACCCGTGCTTCGATCGGGATCGAGACCGGCTGTGGGTTCGTCCAGGATGAGCAAGTCCGGCTCGAGAGAAAGCGCTCGCGCCAAGGCCACCCGCTTGACCATCCCACCGGACAATTCGGCGGGCATCAAGCGCCCGTGCTGCGGCTCAAGTTCGACCATCGCCAACTTCATGAAAACCAGATCGCGGATCATGGATTCATCCAAACGATGCAGTTCGCGCAAGGGGAACGCAATATTGTCGAAAACGGAAAGTGCTGAAAACAGCGCGCCTTGCTGGAAGAGCATCCCGAAACGACGGCGCAGGTTTTTACGCAGCAGCGGGTCAGCATCAAAAACGGAATGGCCAAAAAGACGGATGCTCCCCTGCCGGGGCTGGAGCAGTCCAACGATCTCGCGCAGCAAGGTGGTTTTTCCACTGCCCGAACCACCGACCAGGCCGAGTATCTGACCACGTTCGACATCAAGGTTAATGTCACGATGAACGACGGTCTCGCCGAACCAGGTACTGACTCCACGGATCTGCAGAATGGTTGAATCCGGGGGGCTCATCGCGCTCATCCTCCGCCCGGCATGCCGATGCCCCGGGTAAGAATCGCGAAAAGCGCATCAACAAGGATCACCACGGTAATTGCTGTAACCACCGCCATAGTCGTTTTCGCTGACAGGCTTTCCGTATTTGGCCTCACTTTCAACCCGAAATGACAGGCCAGCAGCGCGATCAGCAGGCCAAAAACAAAGCCTTTTCCCATCCCGATCCAGAGATTGGCCAGAGGGACGACACGAGGCAAGGCCTCGATGAAGTAATTATATGCCAGCCCCATTTCCAGATTGGCTGACACCATGCCGCCCACCAAACCTGCTGCCGAGCACCAGACGACCAGCAACGGCATGGTGATCGACAAGGCCAGGACCTTCGGCAAGACCAGCCGCAAAGTCTTCGAAACCCCCATGGTTACCAGCGCATCAATTTCTTCAGTGACCCGCATCACGCCAATCTGCGCCGTCATGGCCGACCCGGAACGCCCGGCAACCAGCACGGCGACGATCACCGGACCGAGTTCACGAATAATGCTGACCCCCAGCAGATTGACGATATAGATATCCGCACCAAAGGTCTTGAGCTGTATTGCCGAAAGATACGAAAGAACAATACCAATCAGGAAACCGATCAGCGCGGTCACCGGCAAGGCTTGGGCACCACTCTTGAACACCGTCGCCGAAAATTCGCGCCACGGAATGTCCTGCGGATTCGAGAACAGATAGCGCAGATCGAGAACCAGCTGCCCAATCAGAGTCACTATTTCGCGCAGGTTTTTCCCTGCCGCGAGCATCACCTGTCCCAGGGCAATCAGCCAGGCAAAGCTTGGGCATAAGGCCTCCGAGGTCTCCTGCCGGGGCACGGCCTCGGCGCGTTTCAGTACATTGAGGTGTTGGGGTGGCGCGTCTACCACATCAGGCCAGCGCTCCCCCCAGGCCCGCCAGAGCAGATTGGCACCGGCGCTATCCAGACGCGATATGCTGTACAGGTCCCAGGCGGAGTGAGTGGCGGTGAATTCGCACAATTGCTTCTCCAGATCACTCACCGGAAGCGGCAGATTGGAGAGCGTCCAGTCACCCGAGAGCTTGGCGCATAAGCGCTCTTCGGATTGTTGGGTGGCAATCGCAATATCGGCCATGATAACTACGGGGTAACGCTCACCACAGATCGACGCTTTACCCGTATCGAATAGCCGATACGTTGCCAGACCAGCGCTTCTTCAACCAGCGCGGCTGAACTGAGCGGATTGGCCAGCAGCCAGTCCGCAGGAAATTCAAACTGGAAGCCTGCCCCTGACTTACAGACGGAAAAAACCGGCAGGGGCTGATCATCCCGCGAGCGATGCAGCAAAGCCGACAGGCGCAGACAGAACACCAGAATCCAGTTGGAATCCTCAGCAGAGGCTTGCGGTAGCTTTTCCAGCTTACCGCGTTGCCCGAGGATAATCATGGCCAAACGCTCCTGATCCTTTTTTGAAAATCCGGGCATGTCGGCATAAGTCACGATATAGGACCCGTGCTTGTGGAACCCCCCGTGGGCAATCGAAATCCCGATTTCGTGCAAAGCCGCCGCCCACTCAAGGAAATTGACATCGGTCTCGTTTTCGGGCTGGTCAACCCTGATCAGTTGCCCGAGCATTTGCGTCGCTGTGGTCCCAACACGTTCAGCCTGACGGACATCAACCTGATAGCGCTTCATGAACTGCTGAACCGTCGAATCTCGCATGTCATGATGATGGAAACGGCCGAGCAAATCATAGAGCACGCCAAGCCGAAGAGCGCCTTCAGAATAGATCATCCGCTCGATGCCGAGTTCGTTGAAGATCGCCGACATGATCGCCAGCCCGCCGGGGAATACCGGAATCCGGTCGGCTCGCAGTCCGGCCAGTTTGAGTTCAGCCGCCGAACCGGCACGTATGATCAGTGCTCTCAATTTTTCAATACCCACACGGGTGATTCCGCTGACCCCATCCGGATTCAGCCCATTAAGCTCAAGCAAATCGGCGATGGCGCGTGCAGTTCCCGACGTCGCAACGGCCTCGTTCCACCCCACGTGGCGGTAGTCCTTGGTAATCACCTGAATCTCACGTGCGGCAGCAAGCTCGGCCTCGACCAGGCGTTTTTTATCCACTTTGCCGTCGGGGAAAAAGCGCAGCGAATAGCTGACGCATCCCATATACAGCGACTCCATGACCAGAGGCTCGATTTTTCTCCCGATGACAAATTCCGTCGAGCCACCACCAATATCAACGACCAGACGCTTGAACCGCGAGGGAGGCAAGGCATGAACCGCGCCAATGTAGACGAGGCGCGCCTCCTCCCGACCACCGATCACTTCGATCGGAAATCCAAGCGCCGCTTCGGCGAGGGGAATGAAGGCCTTGGCATTTTTTGCCACACGCAGCGTATTGGTTGCCACCACCCGCACTGCATCCGGATGAAAGCCGCGCAAACGCTCGCCAAAGCGGCTTAGAGTGGCGAGAGCGCGTTGCTGGGCAGCGTCGTCGAGCAGTTTGTCCGGTGTCAGCCCGGAGGCCAGCCGTACGGACTCCTTCAAGGTATCGAGGGGATAAACCTGATCATCGACAACGCGCCCGACCTGCATGCGAAAACTGTTCGACCCAAGATCAACTGCAGCTATCTGTTCATAACTCATAAGCGTATTTTCAATCGTGCACGTTGTTATTATTGGCGTTCATTCTAGCACCTTGAACCCTCAATCCATGGAAGGCATGGGCGGATTAAGATTGTTTAACCAGTACTGAGAAATAGCTGATGAATAAAGGCTTGGAGCCCGATCTGACATCATCCTGTAATAATTTGGTCACATACTCGCGAGCTTGCCTTGATCCCTCTTTCCTGATTCAATGAAACCATGACACATCGTACAGACATCGCTCAATACAGCACCGGACGCTTCCCGCCCGAGCACTTCCTGAATCGCGAATTGGGTATTCTGGCCTTCAACCGTCGCGTGCTTTATCAAGCCAAACATTCGCGCACTCCGCTGCTCGAGCGCCTGCGCTACCTGTGTATTGTCAGCAGCAATCTGGACGAGTTTTTTGAAATCCGCGTCGCCGGGCTGAAGGAGCAGATCAAACTCAATGCCGTGACTGTCACCACCGATGGCCTGACGGCACAGGACGCTTTCAATCTGATCAGTCATGAAGCCCACGCCTTGGTCGAAGAGCAATACAACCTGCTCAATAACGAAATCCTTCCAAAATTTGCTGAAGAAGGTATTCATTTTTTACGTCGCTCGGCGTGGACAGATGAACAACGCGCCTGGATCCGGGATTATTTCCTGCGTGAAGTCATGCCGGTATTGACGCCGATAGGACTCGACCCCTCACATCCTTTCCCGCGCGTTCTCAACAAAAGTCTTAACTTTGCCGTCGAACTTGAAGGCAAGGATGCCTTTGGCCGCAGCTCAGGCGCTGCCATCGTTCAGGCGCCACGGGTCTTGCCACGGGTTATTCGTCTGCCGAATGGCATCGGCAACCACGAATACAACTTCGTATTTTTCTCATCGGTTCTTCATGCCTTCGTCGGCGAACTGTTTTCCGGGATGAATGTGCTCGGGTGTTATCAGTTCCGTGTCACCCGTAATAGCGATCTCTTCGTTGATGAAGAAGAAGTCAAGAACCTGCGCACCAAGATTCAAGGCGAGCTGCCGCAAAGACACTTTGGCGACGGCGTACGCCTGGAAGTTGCCGATAACTGCTCGGAGATCATGGCCGAGTTCCTCCTCGCCCAGTTCAACCTGACTGAAAGCGACCTCTATCGAGTTGCCGGACCGGTCAACCTCGTGCGCCTGATGCAGGTTCCGGACTCGGTCTCCCGCGACGACCTGAAGTTCCCTCCTTTCAACCCGGGCTACCCCAAATCACTGCAGAAACGTCACAGCCTTTTTGACGACATCCGCGCTGGCGATGTCCTGCTCCACCATCCCTACCAGAGTTTCACCCCGGTCATTTCCCTGATTGATGAAGCAACCAGCGACCCGCAAGTCGTCGCAATCAAGATGACGGTCTACCGTACTGGAACTGATTCTGTGCTGATGCAATCGCTCTTGCGGGCGGCGCAGAATGGCAAGGAAGTCACCGTCGTGGTTGAACTGATGGCGCGTTTTGATGAAGAGGCCAATATCAGTTGGGCGACCAAGTTGGAAGAGGTTGGCGCCCACGTGGTCTATGGTGTTGTCGGCTACAAGACACACGCCAAGATGCTGATGATCGTTCGCCGCGAAGAAGGAAAGTCCGGGAGCATTCTGCGTCGCTACGTCCACCTGGGCACCGGCAACTATCACCCCAAGACCGCCCGGCTCTATTCCGATTTCGGACTGCTCACCTGCAATGATGAAATAGGCGCCGACGTCAACGAGGTTTTCAAGCAACTCACCGGACTCGGTCGGGCACAAACCCTAAAGCATCTCTGGCAGGCACCATTCACCTTGCAACAGAACATTCTTGCGGCAATCCGCGTAGAAGCTGATGCGGCTCGTTCCGGAAAGCGTGCTCACATCATCGCCAAGATGAATTCCCTGCTTGAACCGGAAGTCATCAGTGCCCTTTATGAGGCATCAAGTGCTGGAGTCAAAATCGATCTGATCATCCGCGGGGTTTGTGCGTTAAGACCAGGAATCCCAGGGCTTTCAGAGAACATCCGGGTACGCTCGATCATTGGCCGCCTGCTCGAACACCATCGCGTGTTCTACTTCTACGCTGGCGGCGAGGAAAAGGTTTATCTTTCCAGCGCTGACTGGATGGAGCGTAATTTCTTCCGGCGCATCGAACTGGCCTTCCCGATTCTCGACAAGAAGCTCAAACGCCGGGTCATCGCCGAAGGCTTGAAAATCTATCTGTCGGACAACGTCCAGTCATGGGACATGGACGCCAACGGGCACTATCACCATCGGCGCAAATCGCGCGGCAAACCCCGCTGCGCGCAAAGCGAACTGATAGAACTGCTCAAGCCCTGATCTTCAACTAGAGCGGATCATTCGTGGAAGCGGATCGTATTGCGCCCCTCATCCTTGGCGCGGTACATGGCAACATCGGCCCACTTGAGTATTTCATCAAGGGTTGATTCGTGGTTGATGAACATTGCCACGCCAATACTTGCCGTACAGCGATGCTCGACGTGGATATCCGGATTGTCGTTCTGGTGGATGGTCAGCACGTAAGGCTCGGCCAGAGCCATACGTATCTTTTCGGCCACCTGCTCGGCCTGGACGATTGATTCGCCACGGCTCTCGTCGAGTTCAACCAGCATGACAACGAATTCATCACCACCAAAACGCGCCACCGTATCGGTTTCACGCACACAACGAACAATACGCTGCCCCACCTCAATCAGCAGCAGATCACCAACAGCGTGCCCATGGGCATCGTTGAGCGGTTTAAAGTTATCGAGATCAAGGAACATTAGCGCACCGTAACGACCACTGCGCTTACTGGCCGCCATCGCCAAACCCAGACGGTCATCAAGCATGCGACGATTGGGCAGCTTGGTCAGCGTATCGTAATAAGCCAGGCTGCGGATCTGTTCTTCGGCACGATGACGCTCGATCACCAACTCGGCCAGGCTGGCATAGGTTTCTATCAACACGATCTCTTCGTCGCTGGGCACGGCCGGTTCGCGGTGATAGATGGCAAAGGTTCCGAGAACCTGGTTGCGATGATTGAGAATCGGCTGCGACCAGCAGGAATGCAGATTGGCCTTGATCACCAGATCGCGTACGGAAGCCCAGTAGGAGTGTTGCAGCAGATTCTCGACAATCACCCGCTCGCCACGATACGCAGCCGTTCCGCAGCAACCCACCCCCTCGCCAACGGGAAGGCCATCGGCCGACTGATTGAAATCATCTGGCAGACTGGGTGCCGCAACGAGACGTAGATGTTGGCCCTCAGCATCAAGCAAAAGAATCGAACACAGCATGTCCGGATGCAAGGCTTCGATTTGCAGCGTCATCGAGACCAGCGTATCAATCAGCGGCATTCCCTGATTGATCTGACGAAGAATCCGGTTATGCATTTCAAGTTCTGCTGTGCGGCGCTGCAAATTCAGAAGAGCCCGCTTTTCGTCGGTAATATCCTCGTAGAAGCAGAGAACACCGATAATTTCATGACTCTCGCCAAGTAGAGGAATCTTCGAGGTGCGCAACCAAAGCAGTTGCCCGTCAGAAGATGTCTGCGGTTCCTCATAAAAAAGAATCGATATTCCAGAGTCGATGACGCGTCGATCATCCGCGCGATAACGATCCGCCTGCTCCTTCCATGGCATTTGGAAATCATCTTTGCCAACCACTTCCTGCGTTGCCTGAAACCCCGCATCACGAGCGAACACCGGATTGCAACCGAGATAACGCAGCTCTCTATCTTTCCAGAATATCCGCAGTGGTGAGGTATCGATAATGGCCTGGAGCAGATGGGTCGTCCTGACCAGCGCAAGTTCCGCCAGTTTCCTTTCGGTAATATCCTGTATGGTTCCGATTAACAGCACCGTCTTGCCATCGCGAACAACCGCCTCGCCACGCCCCTGTACCCAGACATTTTTTCCGCTGGCTGTCGTCATCTGTGACTCGTGAGACCACGACGAGCCCGCACGAATCGCCGCATCCCTTAAAGCCGTGAGTCGTGCGCGCGTTTCTGGGTCATAAAAGGCCAGCGCCTGTTCGTAGGAAAGCACTGATCCGGGAGGAATTTCGCGTATCCGGTTGCCTTCATCAGTCCACACCTGACTGTTGTTCTCCAAATCCATGACCCAGCCACCGACCTTGGCCACCTTGCTGGTGCGTTCCAGCAAATCGTTGGCCAGCAACAGCTTATTCTCGGTTTCCTGGCGTAGCGCTATCTCCTTGCGCAGACGTTTGTAGGCCAAAAACATCAACAGCACGATAATCAGCGCGAGCAGAATGATCGAACCCAGAGCCGTGGCGACCGACCTGATCTTATTCTCCCAGAAAGGTGCATGAGGATCGTCGCCCCCTGCCCCGGACAAGGACTGTCCAGAGGATGTCTGGTGCTGGACGGTTCCGGCCGAAACCTCAGCCGCAGCGATTCTTAGGTGCTCACCGATTAGTAGTCGAGCATCCGCAGTCCGATTTGCAGAAGATTCAGGCGAAGTCCAGCCTGCGCGGCCCTCCAGCGGGAGAAGCAGAACTAGCAAGCAAACGAGACAGCGAAACGAATTCATGGCATTCGTCACCCGAACGACGAAGAATCAAATAAGAATACCCATCCGCGCTTCAAGCCTGAACTTCAACTGTGACTATGGACTTTATAAAGTCGCAAATCAACATTCGATTCAGGCCCCTTGTGAGGACCCGGATGACTTCACGACAGGTGAATACACTAAACCGGCAGTACGGACCTTATCCACCGATTTAGCCCTCACCCATTTATATTTTTAATCAACTGAAATTCAATGACGCTGGCCAAATTCCGGCAACGAAGCCGAAAGTTAAGCTAGGATGGCTGTTTATGACCGGTTTAGAATAAGGAAGTTCATGCAAATCCTAGGTATTGATATTGGCGGCACGGGTATAAAGGCCGCTCTCGTTGACACGGCAACGGGAGAATTACTGAGTGAGAAAATCCGTATTGAAACCCCCTGTCCGGCCACCCCCGAGGCGCTTGCTGAAAAGCTCAAGGAGCTGATTCATCAACATCAATGGACGGGGCCTGTCGGCATCGGTTTCCCCGCGGCCATCCAGAACGGAATTGCGCGTACGGCAGCTAACATCGACAAGAGTTTTATCGGTTTGCCCGTTGCCGAGTATTTCTCGAAACACACCGGTTGTACAGTTTATGTCGCCAATGATGCCGATGTCGCCGGCCTTGCGGAAATGCGTTTTGGTGCTGGCAAAGATCACCCAGGTGTCGTGCTGATCGTCACCATCGGCACCGGTCTCGGCACCGCCCTGTTTACGCAAGGAACACTGCTGCCCAATACCGAACTTGGACATCTTCTGCTGAGTAATGGATGTGTCGCCGAATGCCATGCCTCAGAAGCGGTGCGCATTATCCAGAAACTCAAATGGAAGGAATGGGGAGAACGCATCAATCACTACCTGATGACTATGGAAAGCCTGTTCTGGCCGGATTTGATCATTCTGGGCGGCGGGGTCAGCAAAAAACTGGATAAATTCGCCCCACGGATCAGAACCGAGGCAACGGTAGTTGCCGCCCGTTTCCTGAATCAGGCGGGCATCGTCGGTGCCGCGCTGTTTGCCGAGAGCCAGCTTAGGAAATAAATTCGGGAAGCAGGCATCATGCACAAAAAACGCTAAGCGCGGCGTGCGCCAATCACGCCTTTGACCTCATGCAGGAGCAGCAAGGTGCGTTTGAGTTGACTGACATCACTGATTTCAGCAGTGAAGCGCATATGCGCAATCCCCTGCTTGGATTGAGTGGCTACGGCAACGACATTAATTTTTTCCCGCGTCAGTACTTCTGACACGTCACGCAACAAGCCTTGACGGTCATTGGCGTCGACCGCGATATCGACGGCGAATACGCCCTCGGTACGCCCACCCCAGGCCGTCTCGATGACCCGCTCCGGATGCATGGCTTCCATATTGGCAAAATTGGAGCAATCCGCCCGGTGAATCGACACGCCCTTGCCGCGGGTGACAAAGCCAACGATTGCATCGGGTGGCGCAGGTTTGCAGCAGCCTGCCAATTGGGTCAGCAACTTGTCGATACCGACAATCAGGATGCCTTTTTCCGCCTCATCGCTGCCGCGCGATTTATGCACCTGCGGTACGTCATCGGCCGCCTGCTCCTCGAGCAAGGCTTCGGGGCCACGTACTGCGGCCTGTAACTGGCGAAGGTTCAGCTCGCCGCGGGCCATGGCGATGAACAGGTCTTCACTCTTGGCAAAACTCAGCCGCGAAGCCAGATCATCGAGACGGGTACTGGTCTCGCCCATACGTTGCAATTCGCGGGTGATGATCGCGCGGCCTTCGGCCACCGTTTCTTCCAGGGCCTTGGAGGAAAACCACTGTTTGACCTTGCTGCGGCCGCGGTGGGTAAAAAGATAGCCGAGAGACGGATTCAGCCAGTCCCGCGAAGGCCCGCCCTGCTTGGCGACCACGATTTCCACTCGCTGCCCGGTTTCCAGTTGGGTATTCAGCGTCACCAGCGCGCCATTGACCTTGGCGCCACGACAGCGGTGCCCCAGATCGGTATGCACCCGGTAGGCAAAATCAACCGGAGTGGCTCCGCGCGGCAGATCAACCACCCGACCCTGTGGCGTCATGACATAGATGGTTTCGTCTAGCGCGGCTTCCTTGTAGTGCTTGACCCAATCAGACGAATCAGCAACCTCGTCCTTCCACGTCAGCAGTTGGCGCAACCAGGCGATTTTATCGTCGTAATTCCCCGTACTGGACGCTTTGCTTCCTTCCTTGTAACGCCAGTGGGCAGCAACGCCAAGTTCAGCATGCTTGTGCATTTCGTGGGTACGAATCTGGACCTCAAGTGAGCGCCCGTCAGGGCAATGCACAGCGGTATGCAATGAGCGGTAATTATTACCCTTGGGATTCGAGATGTAGTCATCGAATTCCTTGGAAATCGGCGTCCAGATGTTATGCACCAGCCCCAGCGTGGTATAGCAGTCCTTGACCTCGTCCACGATGACGCGCAGGGCACGCACATCATAGACCTCGGAGAAGTCGACGGCCTTCTTGCGCATCTTGTTCCAGATGCTGTAAATGTGCTTGGGGCGACCATAGATTTCGGCGTGAGTTATACCGACAGCGGCAAGTTCTTCTCTCAGCCGCTTAACGGCATCGGTGATGAACTGCTCGCGCTCTCCGCGCTTCTCGTCCAGCTGTTTGGCAATTGCCTTGTACGTATCGGGATGGAGGAAACGGAAAGAGAGGTCCTCAAGTTCCCATTTCAACTCCCAGACGCCGAGACGATTTGCCAGTGGCGAATAGATTTCGAGCGTTTCACGCGCAACCTGGACGCGCAAAGGATCATCAATGACCGCATAGTAGCGCAGGGTCTGAGTGCGCGAAGCAAGGCGCAGCAGCACCACCCGAACATCTTCGACCATGGCCAGCAACATCTTGCGCAGCACCTCGATCTGCGCCTTCATCTCAGCCGGATTTTTCTCTCCACTTTCCACGGAATGGGCTGCGAATCCGTGGGTAATCGGGCGTATTTTATCCAAGCGAGAGATGCCGCTAACGAGTTGCGCAGACGCCGAACCGAATCGCTCCTCGATTTTTTTCAGCGCATGCTCGTCAAACGATGGCAGGGCAAACAACAAGGCCGCCAGCCGACTGTCCGCATCCAGGCGCAGGCCGACCAGAATGAGTGCCATGCCCAGCGCATGATGCCAAACACCTTCCCCACTCCCGAGTTTGCGGTCCTGGTAAATGCTTTGGACGAAATCAGCAGCGAGACGAATCTTCCCGGCCTCTTCGGAGGTCAGGCCTTCGCTCAGGGTATGCAGGGAGTGTTCGAGGTCGCTTTGAGCCGCGACAGAGTGGACAACGGAAACCATGGCGCCATTATAAACGGAGAGCTCGTCTGCAGATTAATTCCATTTATAAATCGTTAGTGACACGAAGACGAGCCGCAGACAGTGCGAATAGCACGGCAAGGCGAAGTCGATGCCCCGAAGGAAATCCCTGTTGGACACAGTCACTGGCGAGTTATAAATGGAATAACAAAGCAAAACTTATCGCACCGGCGGATCATGGTCATGGCCCAACAACCCTATAATGTGAGATCAATTTCACTCCCCGCTAGGCGCTCCGCGTATGTTCGCCCGATTCAAGCACCCCTATCTTCTGCTCACTCTGACTACGCTGTTCTGGTCCGGCAATATGGTCATTGGCCGGGCCATACGCGACGATGTTCCGCCGCTCTCGCTGGCTTTCTGGCGCTGGGCCATCGCCTTCGCGCTGACCCTGCCTTTCGCCCTTCCGCATTTGCGCGCGCAATGGCCTTTGTTGAAACGCGGCTGGCGTGCGGTGCTGGCTCTCGGATTACTCGGAGTTGGCGGCTACAACACGCTGGCCTATGTCGCTCTCCAATACACGGCAGCGACCAATGCCGTGCTGCTGAATTCCTTCATCCCGGTCGCCACCATCGCCTTGTCCTGGGCTTTCCTGAAAAAACACTTGCACGGCATCGAATGGCTAGGCGTACTGGTCTCGCTGATCGGGGTGACGACCATCGTTGCCCGCGGAGACAGCTCGACCCTGGCCAGTCTGTCGCTCAATATCGGCGATCTGTGGATGCTCGCTGCCGTGCTGGTCTGGGCGCTCTACACAATAGGCCTGCACTGGCGCCCTGAAGGCGTACATCCAATGCTCATGCTGGCGGCGTTTACTTTCATCGGCCTGCTGGCTCTGGCTCCAGCCTACGCCTGGGAGATTTCACAAGGACGCCTGATCCATCTGACCCCCGCTTCACTGACCGGCATTGCCTATACTGGGTTGCTGCCCGGATTCGTCGGCTATGTTTTCTACAATCGCGCCGTCGGTGAAGTTGGCGCCAGCAAGGCCAGCCTGTTCATCCACCTGATGCCGGTGTTCGGCACCATCCTCTCGGCCATTTTTCTTGATGAAGTCCCGCAAAACTATCACTTCGTCGGCATCGCGCTGATTTTTTCCGGCATTTACCTGACCACCTCGCGCAAGCCGCATTAAACCATGGCCAAGCTCTTCAACTGGCTACGCGGGAAACCGGAACCTTCCCCGCTCCCTGAGCGGCTGTGGCAGGAAACACTCGACCGACTGCCTTTTCTGCATCGCCTGAGCCCCAACGACCGATCTCGCCTCAAAAAGCTCACCGAGGACTTCCTCGCCGATAAAGAATTCACCACGGCGGGCGAGCTTGAACTCACCGACGCCATGTGCGTTTTGATTGCTGTCCAGGGCTGCCTGCCGATTCTCAACCTGGGGCTGGTGTGCTATCGCGACTGGGTCGGAATCATCGTTTACCCCGACGAATTCGTGATCCCGCGCAGCGTCGAAGACGAGTATGGCGTCATGCATGAATACGTCGACATCGCCTCAGGGGAAGCCTGGGCCGGCGGTCCCTTGCTGATCTCGTGGAACGACGCGCAGATGGCGGGAGATGGCTACAACGTGGTGATTCATGAATTCGCCCACAAGCTCGACATGCTCAATGGAGAAGCCGACGGAATTCCACCGCTACCGCCCGGTCTCCCGCGTAAAGAATGGGAAGACACCCTGCTCGCCGCCTATGAAAACTTTTGTACGCAAGTTGATGCCGCCGAAGAATACGGCGAAGCGACCTTGATCGACCCCTATGCTGCTGAAAACCCGGGTGAATTCTTTGCTGTACTCAGCGAAACGTTTTTTGAATCGCCGGCGGATCTGCGGCAGGAGTACCCGGCGCTCTACGCGCTGTTTGTCCGTTTCTACCAGCAAGACCCGGCGGGCCGATAGGGCATTCAGCGAGACAGTCTCATTGCGTTCCCAGCAGGGGAACCTCACCGGTGGCTTTAGCCATGGCCATCATGAAAGCTTCAACGGCTTCCCGGCGCCCTCTTACGGCATACGTCGAGCTATCGCACTTGGGACAGATTCCGGCAAAAGCCGCTTCGATGCCGTCCATTCCCTGAGTGTCCATATCCTGGACGTCGGTGATCTCCGCCTGGCATTCGTTGCAGGTGATTGTTTTCGGTCGCAACTCGGCCATTCGATCCTTTGCCGCCAAAACACGTTGTTCTAGCGATCCTCGTTGTTTTGCCTGTCCCATATATCGATTCAAAATGAAAGAAGTAAATGCTGCCTGGTGTGCGGAGAGTATTGTAGCGTCTCGAGCGTGACAGTTTCCATTGGCATCCGTCTCCCTTTCAAAACGCCATCTCACCGATCTCGTCTTGTGATATATATACGCTCATTGCTTCCTGACAAAGGCCATTTGAAACCATGAGCACACTTGAAAAACCTGCTGTATATGGCACTGAAGACATCCTGCTGAGCCTGTGCAATTCAGTGACTAAGGTTCTGACCGCCGCGACCCATAGCCAGATTCACTATTCCGGCATGGTTCAGCGGATTACAAAGACCTGCCTGAAACCGGATATCGGCTGCTTTGTGCTCTTCGACGGCGGCTTTTCCGGCCTGGTGGTCATCAACTTTTCCGCTCAGACGGCCATGGAGCTGTACAAGAGTTACATGCTGAACATGGGCATGCCGAAGGAAGATCTGGCCAAATCACACACCTCCGACGAAGTCAGCAACGTCATGGGCGAACTGATGAACCAGATCGTCGGCGATTTCACCAGCAAGGTGCGACGCGAACTGCATACCCATATCACGCAGAACCAGCCGAAGATGCTGGTGCTCAACAAACAGGTGATGCTAAGCGTGGACACCCAGCTGGAGAAACCCGAAGCTCGCCGGGTCACTTTTTATACCGGCAAGGAAAACATCTTCTACCTGGAACTGGCCATCGACCGGACCGAGTTCATCAAGCTCTATGACTTCGAGCCGCATGCTGAACCCGACCCTGACGAATTGATCGCTCAGGCCAAAGTCAAGACCAAACCCGCCGCAAAGAAGCCCAAGTCAGCCGAAGAACACGACGATCTGCTCAAGTCTTTGGGCATGTAGGGTTGTTTTCAGCCCCAACGCAAAATGGCGCCGAGTGGCGCCATTTTTAATATTCTCCGATCCAGCGCTGCGCCCACGGAAGCCGCCTAGCCAGCACTTTCCGAAAGAATTTTCCCGGGATTCATCAAGCCCTGAGGATCCAGCGCACGCTTGATCGAGCGCATCATGTTCATTTCGACCGGACTCTTGTAACGCAGGATCTCTTCGCGCTTGAGCTGACCGATGCCGTGCTCGGCACTGATGCTGCCGCCGAGTTCATGCACGATATCGTGGACAATCTCATTGACCTGAGACTGCGAGGCAATGAAAACAGCGTTTTCACCCGCCTCAGGTTTGGACTGGTTGTAATGCAGATTGCCGTCGCCAACGTGGCCGAAGGCGACGATGCGTATCCCCGGGAAAGCCTTTTCCAGCGCCGCATCGGCACGCTCGACAAATTCACCGATCCGCGAAACAGGTACCGAAATATCGTGCTTGATACTCAGTCCTTCAATTTTCTGGGCCTCGCTGATGTTCTCGCGCAACACCCACAACCGTCTTGCCTGATCACTGCTCTGCGCCAAAACGGCGTCGCTGACCGAGCCGTTTTCCAGCATCTGTTCAAGCACACCTTCCAATGCCGATTGCAGCGCACCTTCGGCGCCTGACCCGGAAAGCTCAACCAGCAGATACCACGGATTCCTCTGCAGCGGTGCCTGGGTGCCATGGATGTGCTTGAGCACCATGCCGAGGGCCAGATCAGAGACCAGTTCGCAGGCCGTCAGCGCCGGCCCAAAGGCCGTTTGCAGCGTGGTGAGCAAGCCCACTGCAGTTTGTGGCGACGCAATCGCCAGCCAGGCGGTGGCAGAATCCTGAGGCAAGGGAAAGAGCTTCACCACCGCTGCAGTCACGATACCCAGCGTCCCTTCGGCACCGATAAACAGCTGTTTGAGATCATAGCCGGTGTTGTCCTTGCGCAGACCGCGCAAACCACTCCAGAGCTCGCCGCTGGGTAGCACCACTTCCAGGCCCAGCGTCAGCTCGCGCATATTGCCGTAACGCAGCACCTGCACGCCGCCGGCATTGGTTGAGATATTGCCCCCGATCTGACAGCTTCCTTCTGCCGCCAGTGACAGCGGGAAGAGACGGCCAGCGGCGAAGGCCGCCTCCTGCAAGTTTTGCAGAACACAACCGGCCTCAACGGTAATGGTGTTGTTCGCTGCATCGATGGCGCGAATCCGGTTCATGCGCGACAGGTTGATCAGAACTGCTGCTCCGCTTTGATCCGGCACACTCGCCCCACACAGGCTGGTATTGCCACCCTGAGGCACCATCGCCACTCCCGCCTGGGCACAGCAACGCACAACGGCCGATACTTCATCGGTTGTCGCCGGACGCACCACACACATCGCCTTACCGAGATAACGTCCGCGCCAGTCGCCGAGATAGGAAGCTTTCTCCTCGGCAGAGCTGAGCACATGGTCGGCCCCGACGATAGCGATGAGTTGTTCGATCAGATTGCCTTGGGACACGTCTTCACTCCTTAAGAAGCAATTAACCACAACGAACACAACGGGCACAATGAGAACCCAAAAGATAATTGTGCTGAACTTTATCTTTCGTTGTGTTCGTTGTGCCCGTTGTGGTTAACTTTCCGCTATCTCGGCATACAGATCATGCTCGTCGGCATCGACCACCGTGATGCGCAGGAAATCACCGGGTTCCGCATCAAAGAAATCATTGATGAAAACCAGACCGTCAATCTCTGGCGCATCGGCAGAAGAACGCGCAATCGCTCCTTCGTCATCAACGGCATCGACCAGCACCAGCATCTCGCGACCGATCTTGGCGGCAAGAAGTTCGGCAGAAATATCTTCCTGAACGTCCATCAAGCGGCGCCGACGCTCTTCGCGAACCTCTTCGGGCACCGCGCCAGGCAGGTCATTGGCCGTCGCGCCGTCGACTGGCGAGTAGGCAAAGCAGCCGACCCGGTCGAGACGTGCTTCTTCGATGAACTCTAGTAACTCTTCAAATTCGGCCTCGGTTTCGCCCGGGAAGCCGGTGATGAAGGTACTGCGCAGAGTGATGTCCGGACAAACCGCACGCCAGCCCCGGATGCGCTCGAGGTTGTTTTCGGCACTGGCCGGCCGCTTCATGGCCTTGAGAATGCGCGGATTGGCATGCTGAAACGGCACATCCAGATACGGCAGAATCCTGCCCTCGGCCATCAACGGTAGCAGGTCATCGACACTGGGATACGGATAGACATAGTGCATGCGCACCCAGATGCCAAACTCGGCGAGCGCCTCACATAATTCTTTCAAGCGCGTCTTGACCGGACGACCACCAAAGAAACCCGTGCGATATTTCAGGTCCACCCCATAGGCACTGGTGTCCTGCGAGATGACCAGCAATTCGCGCACCCCGGCCTCGGCAAGAAGCTTGGCTTCCTGCAGCACATCACCGATCGGCCGGCTAACCAGCGGGCCGCGTAACGAGGGAATGATGCAAAACGTACAGCTGTGATTGCACCCTTCGGAAATCTTCAGATAGGCAAAATGCTGCGGGGTCAGCTTGACTCCCTGAGGCGGAACCAGGCTGGTGAACGGGTCATGTGGCTGCGGCAGATGGGCATGTACATGCTGCAGAACCTCGTCCGCCGCATGCGGCCCAGTTATCGCCAGAACGCGCGGGTGGGTATCATGAACAATGCTTCCCTTGGCCCCTAGGCAGCCGGTGACGATCACTTTGCCATTTTCAGCCAGCGCCTCGCCAATTGCCTCAAGCGACTCCTCAACCGCCGCATCAATAAAGCCGCAGGTATTGACTACTACCAGGTCAGCCCCGGCGTAGGAGGGTGAAATGACGTAGCCCTCGGCACGTAGTTTGGTGATGATTTGTTCGGAATCGACAAGTGCCTTTGGGCACCCGAGGGAAACAAAACCGACTTTGGGCGGCTGCTTGGCATCAAGACTCACGGTGATTTCTTTCAATAACGGGTTGTTCCGACGTGCTTGTCGGCATTGCATTACTTCTCGACAGATGCGTCGAGTTTTCTGGATTCTGAATGATTCTTTTCCTGTTCTGATCGATACCGTCTGCCAACAGGCTCTGCATGGCCTGACCATGAAGTGCCAGGTACTGGTTCAAAAACTCACTCTGGACTTGCAGATGTTCCTCATCAATGGGAAGAGGCAACGGATCCTGTATTTTTTTCTGGAGCTCGGAAAATACTCTCACTTCCAGGCCAAGAAAACTTCCCAACACACCTTGCATGGCATGACCATAGGAACGGATAAGCTGGGCCAAAAGCTCACTGCCCAGAAGTGGTACAGCGCCTGTCCCTTCCTCCTCAACAATGATCTGCAGCATGATGCTGCGCGTCAGATCACTTCCTGTTTTAGCATCCACTACTCGGAAAGCCTCACCGGAAAGAACCAGTTCTTTCACGTCACTCAAAGTAATGTAAGCACTCGTCTTGGTGTCGTAAAGACGGCGATTCGGATATTTTTTGATCAGTCGAATCGGGTCAGGCATCAAGCACACTCCAGTGGCAAATCATTCCAAAGGTATTCAGGCTAACGCGCTGATGTTGCCTAGCAGCATTAGCGCGAGGTGAAAACAGGCTCCCGAGAGAGCCTGTCTGATTTGCTGCGATGAGTCGCTTATTGATAGTGCAAACCACCGTTGATATTCATCGTCGCGCCGGTCATGAATCCGGCAATATCCGAGGCCAGATAGACGCAGGCGCCACCGATTTCCTCCGGACGCGCCAAGCGCTTCATAGGGACGGTATCAATAATCGACTGAAGTACTTCGGGCTTGATGGCCATCACCATTTTGGTCGCCACATAACCGGGAGCGATGGCATTGACCGTCACTCCCTTGGTTGCCAGCTCGGCCGCCAGGGCTTTGGTAAAGCCGATCACGCCGGCCTTGGCTGCAGAATAATTGGTTTGGCCGGCCTGGCCCTTGACGCCATTGATCGAGGAAATATTGATGATACGGCCCCAGCCGCGCGCCGCCATCTTGGTCGATACCTGTTTGGTCATGTTATACAGGCTGCTGAGGTTGGTCGAAATCACGGCATCCCACTGCTCCGGCTCGAGTTTGGCAAACAGACGATCGCGGGTTATCCCGGCGTTATTCACCAGAATATCGATGGCTCCGGCCTTGGCCTCGGCTTCATTAACCATGGCCACACAGGATTCATAGCTCGCCACATCGCCTGAAACACAGACGATATCCGTAAATCCAGCGGCAGCCATTTCCTTGGTCCACTCGTCCGGCTTATCAAATTCCGGGTGATAGGCCGCCACTACCTTATGCCCGGCCTTGGCCAGCTCCTGACAAATTGCCGTCCCAAGACCACCCATAGCACCTGTAACCAGAGCAACACGCTGCGTCATGAAAAAAACTCCTAATGTATGAAGACCAATGAATATGCCACCCAAGACCTCAATTCGAGGTCTGAAAAAGCAAGAATAATGAAGCCAGGAAAGAACACACAATCTTTTCAATTTTGCACTGCAACATGACGGCTGTCAATTTTCATGCCGCTACAGGCAGCGTTGCAGACGCTGTGGTACAATGGAGGCTCCTCGTAACGCCATTCATCAGTCTTGGTGTTCGTCCGATGTGGCCAGGCATTCTCGCCTCGCCCGACTCACCACCCCATGAGTGTTTGCCCAGACTGGTTCGTGCATCGACGGTTATACCGCGCACGATGGCAAACGCCTGGAGTTTTCCCCGCATGAAATTTACCGAACTGGGTCTCGTACCCGAGATCCTTCGTTCCATTGCCGATCAAGGCTACGAAACACCTACCCCGATTCAGGCCCAGGCAATTCCTGTGGTCCTCGCCGGACACGATTTGATGGCTTGCGCCCAGACCGGTACCGGCAAGACCGCCGGCTTTACCCTGCCGATCCTCAACCGTCTGGCCAGCACCCCGGCCACCGGCCCGCGCAAAATCCGCGTGCTGATCCTGACCCCGACGCGCGAACTCGCGGCGCAGGTCG
This sequence comes from Betaproteobacteria bacterium, assembly GCA_037139055.1. Classification (GTDB taxonomy): domain Bacteria; phylum Pseudomonadota; class Gammaproteobacteria; order Burkholderiales; family Rhodocyclaceae; genus Propionivibrio. The sequence goes on from JBAXHE010000006.1 coordinate 85,850, forward strand.
AAGAAAGCGTACGCACCTACGGCGCGTATCTGCCCTTCAAATCGCTGGTGATGTTTGGCGGTGTGGCGATGAACCCGCAAATTACCGCCCTCAAGAAGGGCATCGACATCCTCGTCGCGACGCCGGGACGCCTGCTCGATCACGCCCAACAGCGCAATGTCGATCTGTCTGGCGTGGAAGTACTGGTGCTCGACGAAGCCGACCGCATGCTCGACATGGGCTTCATTCACGACATCAAGCGCGTCATCAAGCTGGTGCCGAAGAAACGTCAGAATCTGCTGTTTTCGGCAACCTTCTCCGATGAGATCAAGGCGCTGGCCAGTTCCTTCCTGGTTGAACCGGAGTATGTCGAATCAGAGCGCCGCAACACTGCACCCGAACTCGTCAAACAGTTTGTTTACAAGGTTGACCGCGAGCGCAAGCGTGACCTGCTGATTGAATTGATTCGAGACAAGGGCTGGTATCAGGTCCTGGTGTTCACGCGCACCAAATGGGGCGCCAATGGGCTGGTCGAAAAGCTCCTTAAAGCCGGTATTGAAGCCGATGCCATTCACGGCAACAAGAGCCAGAATGCCCGCACCCGCGCCTTGGCCAACTTCAAGAGTGGCAAGCTCCACGTTCTGGTGGCTACCGATATTGCCGCGCGCGGCATCGACATCAACGAGTTGCCGCAGGTGGTCAATTTCGAGCTGCCCAACGTTGCGGAAGACTACGTCCATCGTATCGGCCGCACCGGCCGTGCCGGGAGCGAAGGGGCTGCCGTCTCGCTGGTTTGCGTTGATGAAATCAAGCTGCTGCACGATATCGAGAGGCTGATCAAGAAAGAGATCGAGGTCATATCCTGTCCAGAATATGCCCCGGATCCGAGCATCCGTGCTGAGCCGATCCTGATGCGCTCGGCCGGAACGCGTGGCAGTCAGCGGCCACAGGGAAACCGTGCCGGCGCCGGCAACTCACGCGGAAGCGCGCCCAAGGCACCGGGCGCTCACCGTCCAGGCTCTCCCAAGCCAGCAACGGGAACGCATCACAGCGGCAACCGTCACCGCTGAGCTTTGAAACACGCAGGCAGGCTAAAATAGGCCATGCCTGCGTCTTTTCTCACGATTATCATTCCCGCTCTCAACGAGAGTGGACAGATCCGTGAGCAACTGGAATCGCTCCAGCCGCTACGTCAACAGGGTGTTTTATTAGTACTTGTCGACGGCGGGAGCGAGGATGGCACCCCTGAACTTGCACGGCCACTGGTGGATCAGCTGATTCACTCGGCACGCGGTCGAGCAACACAAATGAATGCCGGTGCGCATGTCAGCACCTCGGATGTTTTGCTCTTCCTGCATGCCGACACCCTCCTGCCGCCGAATGCACTGGAGTGCATTCGGCATGCCAGGTCATCAGGCGCTCCATGGGGGCATTTTGACGTACGCATCGACAGCTCACACCCTGCATTACGCATCGTTGAACGCCTGATGAACTGGCGCTCAAGATGGACCGGAATCGCTACCGGAGATCAGGGTATTTTCGTGAGCAAATCAACGTTCGAGCTAGCTGGAGGTTACCCGCAGCTGCCTTTGATGGAAGACATTGCCCTCTCTTCGCGACTAAAGCGAATCGCTCCGCCGGTCTGCCTGAAGGCCACTGTCCTGACCTCTGGTCGCCGCTGGGAAAAACACGGCATTCTGCGGACTATAGCGCTCATGTGGCGTTTGCGTGCAGAGTTTTATTTTGGCGCAGACCCTGAAAAATTGGCGCGTCGCTATGGCTATTTACCGCCGCGGATATAATCCATGGACATTGCCATTTTCAGCAAGGCGCCACAGGCCGGCCAAAGCAAAACCCGACTGATTCCAGCGCTCGGTCCTGGCGGCGCGGCTCGCCTGCAACGCCGGATGACTTTAGGAATTCTACAACTTGCCGTTCAATTCAGTCCTGGCAATACCACGCTGTGGTGCGCGCCGGATTACCATCATCGATTTTTCCGCGCATTGAGCAAACGATGCCGTATAAGCTTTCGATCTCAATATGGCAAGGATATTGGAGAGCGCATGCATCATGCATTTGCTACCCATAGCACGCCCCTTCTTCTGGTCGGCAGTGACTGCCCGGCATTGACGTTGAATCACTTTGAGGCCGCCGCAAGCGCACTGCGTGAAGGAGCTGACGCAGTTTTCATACCGGCCGAGGATGGCGGTTATGTTTTGGTCGGCCTGCGCCAGCCTCAACTTCGGTTATTTGAAGATATTGATTGGGGCAGTGGTCAGGTCATGCATCAAACGCGCGAACGGCTGGTTGAGCTTGGGTTACGCTGGGCCGAACTGGAAACGCTATGGGATGTAGATCGACCTGAGGATCTGGCTCGACTTGAGGCAAGCGAAAAGTGGATGTAACTCGACCCTAAAAATGAAGGTGGCGAGCCTTACCCCGGCACTCACAGTAAATGGCTGTGGCTGCTTCCTTCCGGACCTGACCAGGTTCACCACCCTGCAATGCGGGGAGACCCGCCGAGATGAATCATACCACAAAGCCGCTGAACGCCTCTATTTCCGGCGCTTTCAGAACTAATATTTTTGTTTTACAAAGCACAAAGCCCTCTAGTCTTGGCGACTAGAGGGCTTTGAATGGGGGAGCCT
>JBAXHE010000007.1:0-84232 GCA_037139055.1 Betaproteobacteria bacterium
CCCCGCACCCGTCCAGTGCCCGGCGAATGTAATCGCGTTCGCAAGACTCTAGGTACCCACCCAAGGGGAGTCGTTCCAGTGGCGCTTCCGTTGGGTTGATTGCAGTGCTCATGCTGCCAAAAATGGCTTCTGTCTCGAAGCAGGGCGATGGCGAAAGAACTGCGGCACGCTCGAGGCAGTGGAGGAGTTCGCGAATGTTGCCTGGCCAGGGATAGCGGATCAGCGCGTCGGAGGCGCGCGCCGAAAGTGAGAATTGCCTGCTGTGTTCGACTGACAGCTTGTCCAGAAACTGTTCTGACAGCCACAGAATATCTTCCTGCCGTTCCCTCAAAGGGGGAATGGGAAGGTGAATGACATGAATTCGGTAGTACAGGTCTTCCCTGAATTCTCCACTCTCAACCATCGCCTTGAGATCACGATTGGTGGCACAGATGAGTTGGATATCAACTGACCTGGCCATATTGGCACCGACCGGAAGGACAGCACGTTCCTGAATGGCGCGCAACAACTTGACCTGCATGGCGGGTGGCATTTCACCGATTTCATCGAGGAACAGGGTTCCGCCATTGGCCTGCTCGAATACCCCTTGTCTCGATTTGACGGCGCCGGTAAATGCCCCTCGCTCATGGCCAAACAGTTCGGATTCAATAAGATTTTCGGGAATGGCGCCACAGTTGACGGCACAAAACGGAGCCTTGGCCGATGAATGTGACGTCGAATGCAGGCGGCGCGCAACTTCTTCCTTGCCGACTCCGGACTCGCCGGTAATCAACACTGGACTACGACTATTGACGAGCCGGGCAATCAGGCCATCGATATTGCGCATGGCTGCCGAGATGCCCAGGAAACCGGACTGCATTGCCGGGATGGATCGGGAACTGAGTTCTTTGATTTTGCCTAATAACTGGCCGATTTCGAAGGGTTTGGTAATGTAATCACAGGCGCCAAGTTTGAGCAGCTTGACGGCCTGGTCGATGGCGCCATAGCCGGTAATGAACAAAAAAGGGGGCAGTAACACGCCTTCGTTGCGCAGGGTCTCGAAGAGTAAGTCGCCGGAAATATCAGGAAGACGAATATCACTGATGGCGAGCTGATAGCTTTTCTTGCGTAATGCCTGCATCGCCTCATGCCCATTCTTGAACCAGTCGCAGGTATACCCTTCCATTTCCAGTCGTTCTACAAGAGGCATTCCAACGTAGGGGTCATCCTCGATCAAACATAACTTGGTTTTCACTTCTTGTCCTTCAATGGCAGTTTGACGCGGAAAATCACTTTTCCTTCTATGCTTTCCACACCAATGTGTCCGGAAAGTTGGTTGACAATCTGGTAGGTCACCCACAAGCCAAGGCCGTGGCCGCCTTCCCGTCCGGTGACAAAAGGCTCGAAAATGTGGTCGAGAATAGTTGCAGAGGGAGGGTCACCATGATTTACAACGTGAATAAGCAGAGTTTGATTATCGACGATTGCTTCAAGTCCCACTGTGCCGCCATCGACCGAAGCCTCTATGGCATTGAGTAACAGGTTGATCAGTGTTTGCCGAACTAGACCGGCAGGAAGGTCTAGACTATCGGGGACGGTGATTTTCCATTCCAGAAACAGGTGTTTTTTGGCCGCTTGCGGTTCTATCAGCGTCCGGACGTCATCAAAATCGTGGGGGGTCAGGGAACGCATCTGTACACGCGCTTCGACCAGCAAGGCACCCACCGTTTCCGAGATGTGTTGCAAGCCCCGTTCAAGGAACTCCAGTGTTTTGGCTAGCTTGGGGTCAATCGTCAGTTCGCTGGCTGAAGGGTGTTTGAGATTGTCCAACGCCATCAGCATTCCGGCGAGCGGGTTGTTGATCTCATGGGCAATGCCAGCGGCCAGTCGACCAACAGCGGCCAAGCGCTCAGACTGGAGCATTTCCTGTTCCAGCGTGGCCTTTTGGTGAAGCTCTGCCGAGGCTTGGCGGTAGGCCTGAAAAAGTTGGCCCACTTCGTCGCGAAAGGCATACATGTCACCACCGAGTTCTGCCGGGACGCCATGGACCATCTGATTCATTCCGTCGGCGAGTTTGACCAGAGGCTGGGCCATCCGTCGGCCCCAATACCAGTTGATGGGTAGCAATACGGCAAGAACTAGTGCGCCCATGCCCATACCACCCAGAGCAATGCCGAAAAAGCGGGGAAGAAAGACGTTCTTGGAGTGCGTGATGACCAGTGTTCCGAGTTGCCGGCCTTCCTCAGCAACGGGAATGGTGACATGCAGTAGATCCGAACCCGGAAATTCGAAGGAATGCGGCGCATCGCGAGGCGATGCCAGCAGGGCCTTCTCGAGTTGGCTGTAATCCGGCCCCAGTTCTCGCAAATCAGACATCAACGGCATGGTCAGTGGTGCGCTGGAAACGAGTAACTTCATCTCGGGACCCACCACGAAAATCGACGGTTCCTCAAGTGGATTTTCCGTGGGATTGGCATGCAAGGGGGCGGTAATGATTTCGATTGACCGCCACAGATCGTCGTGGAGCAAGGTCGGGAAGAGTGTTTTTGCCAGGGTCTTGCCCAACTCTTCGGAAGTGATGATGACATCGCTCTTGAGGTCGTCATAAACACGAAACATCATGCCGACCGAAACGGCCAGCGTCGCGATAACGATCAGAACGCTTCCCCACAGAGGGATTTTGTGGCGCAAGCTGAGGTCAAGGAGCCTTGGCATGCCGTTCCTATTGCTCGCCGAAGACGCGCATCATCTCGGCGACTCCGTTGTAGTAACTCCGATCACCAACGATGAAGCCGTCGAGATTGAGACGTTGTAATAAGGCCCTTCCGTCAGGATCTTTCGGCATCTCCAGCAGGACCTGCTGCATCCGCGAAAACTCGACCTGAGTGACCGAGCGATGGGCGGCAAAGGGCGGGAATCCGTATTTCGGACTCTGCTCGATAATGCGTGTTTGTACAGTGAGTTCAGGTTTGAGCTTGGCCAGGCTGTCCCAGACGAAACTGTCGACCGATCCCGCATCAGCAAATCCCTTGGCCACGGCCTCAACCACTTTGCGATGCGACCAGGTAAAGAATGTCTTGCGAAAGAAGGTGCCCGGATCTTGCCCCAGTTCACGGATGCGGTAACGCGGTGCAAGGTAACCGGTATTCGAGTAGGGGTCGGCAAAAGCAAAGATGCTGCCCTTTAAACCCAGCATGCTGTTGTGCTGCCTGTCATCCGCCCGCACGATCAGGTAGGAACAATAGTAGGGCTGGCCCTGGCTAAGTGGGATAGCCACCAAACGCACCACGTCTTTCAGGTAGACAAACGGGTAATCACATAGCCAGGCAAAGTCCAGCTTTCCAAGATGAAGCAGATCCATGGTTTCCCGGTAGCTGTCCCGCTGGACAAACTCGACAGGGACCTCCAGCTTTTCCTGAAGATACAAACGCCAATCGGCAAGCAATGGGTATTGGTCATGGACAAATGCGGGAGTCATTCCGACCCGGATCACTTTGCGTTCGAGCGCGCCCCAGGATGATCCTGCACTGGCCATGGCCGCCGCAGAAACCAGCGCACGCAGAAAATTTCGGCGCGGCATGTAACCGTTTGGTAACGCATCAGAACTCATTGCGGTCTCCATGTTCCGTTTTGGTAACAACCTTGCGCTTGAATAATAGCGGATAACCCGTTCCCATTCGAGCGGCAGTCAGGCAATCCACTGAAAAGCCCAATATCTAATGATTGTGGCATGCAAGTTGCAGACCTGAATCCCAGGGAACACCCAACATCCTTTCAAGGAGCGTGCATCATGGGAATCAGCCGCAGAGGGTTTATCAAGGGCGCCGGAGCTTTGGGTGCCATGGCAACGGGCGTCAGCCTGGAGCTTGTTTCAGTTGCGGCACACGCCGCGCAGCGCGATGGGTCAGCCCGCCGTGCCTTGCCTGCTCTGGAAGTGAAGAAAATAAAGTCGGCGTGCGCGATTTGCCCGAATTTTTGTGGCATCGAAGGCACCGTGGTCGGCGGGGTCGTTCGCACAATCTACCCTGATACGGCGCGGGCAGATTTTTACAACCATGGCATGTGCCCCAAAGGCACATCGGGGATGTTCAATACTTACGATCCCTACCGGATCAAAAAGCCCCTCAAGCGGACCAATCCGAAGAAGGGTCGCAACGAAAACCCGGGCTGGGTCGAAATCAGTTGGGAGGAAGCATTCAACACCGTTGCTCTCAAACTGGCAAAGATCAAGGCCGAAGATCCGCGCAAACTGATCTGGCAGCACGGGCAGGGCAAATATCTGGTGGGCGAGAATTTCTGTGTCGGTTTTACCAAGGCTTTTGGTACGCCAAACATGGTGCACCGAACCACCGCCTGCGAAGCCGCACGGCACGTGGCTGATGAATTGACCTGGGCTGGCAGTGGCATTCTTCCGGATCTGAAATACAGCAATTACTTCCTCAATTTCGGCTCCAGCTACTTCGAAGGCGAGCAAGCCTCGCGCTGGCTCGACTGGCAGGGCCAGCAGAGCATCGACAGAGGAATGAAGATTGTCGTTGTTGAACCCCGTCTCTCGCAAAACGCCAGCAAAGCCAACGAATGGGTTCCCATGCGGCCGGGCAAGGACGTGGTGATGATTCTGGCCATGGCCAAGGAGTTGATTGATGCCGGGACCATCGACGAACCTTTCCTCACTGAATATACGAATGCGCCCCAATTGGTCGATGCGGGCGGAGTGATTATCAAAGGCCCAGACGGCAAGACCCCGCTGGTGTGGGATACCCTTTCAGGGAGCGCCAAACCTTTCACGCAGGGCGTCAAGCCGGCCCTGAAGGGCAGCTATACCGTTAATGACAAGCCCTGTCGGACGGCTTTCCAGGTACTGGCGGATAGCGTCAAGGACATCACTCCCGAATACGCGGAAGAAATCGCTGACGTCCCTGCGGCGACCATCCGTCGACTGGCACAGACCTTTGCCAAGGAAGCGCGCATTGGTGAGACGATTGAGATTGATGGTCAAAAGCTGCGCTACCGGCCTGCCGTGCTGTACACCTTCCGTGGTCTCTCGGCTAAAGAGCATGGGGTCCAGGGATGGCGGACGGGCCTGATTCTCAACATGCTGGTCGGCAACATCGATGCCGTCGGCGGCCTGATGCTTGATGGCGCCTATGGCCGCCCGCAGTATTTTGACATCAGCATCTGCGAATACCCGCCTAAACGCGCCGATTTGGCGCAGAGCGTCTATTTTCCGTATGCCAACCATCACATCTGTCAGACCCCAAATCTCGTCGTTCAAGACCCCAAAGCCTATGGTCTGCCTTACGTCCCCGAAATGCAGATTTTCTACGGTACCAATCGTCCGGTCTCCATTCCCAACTCGTGGCAGCAGTTCGAGGGGCTGACCAAGACCTATAACGTGGTCATCGATGTGGTTATGACCGAAAACGTCTGGTATGCCGACATCGTCTTGCCCGACAAGACCTATCTGGAATCGTGGCACTGGGCACCGACGAGGAGCACGCCGGAAGCCAAGCACATGGCTATCCGGCAGCCGATGTGCAATCCGTTCAAGCTTGAGTACGATGCTTTCACGATTATGTGGGAGCTGAGCAAGCGCCTCGATATTCGCGACAAGTTTGCTGATGAGTGCAACAAGGCTTGGGGGCTGAAGGATGTTAAGTTCCTGCCGGGTCGTGACTATACCCAGCGCGAGGGTGTTGAAGTGCTGTGGGCCGACAAGACCAAGAAGGATTTTTCGGTCGCCATCGAACAAGGTTTTGTCGGAACCAAGACGAGTACAAAGACCAAGTATCTGTCAGGGGTTGAAGCCAAGTTCAAGGGGCCGGACAAGGCCAAGATGAAACTCTACGCCGATCAACTGATCGACACCTATTACAAGGCGGAAGGGATTGTAAAGAATAATAATCTGACGTCATTTGATCTGGCGAAGCTGAGGATTGCCTATTCACCCTTGCCGACCAAGGACCATGCTTTCCCGACGCCTCACCGGGAAGCTGCTGACTTCCCCTTGTACCTGATAACGCACAAGCGCATGTATCGCAACCAGTCGGGCTTTACGCAAAACAACGTGATTCTCAACCAGGCGTTGGGGGCCGATGCGGCAACCAATAACGTGGTGATCAATCGTGCCACCGGCAAGCAACTTGGACTCAAGGATGGTGATCAGGTGATGATCGAAACCCGGGTGGGAAAGGTCAAGGGAACAGCCAAACTGGTCGAAGGAATTCGCCCGGATACCATCGCCGTGTCCTACCACTACGGGGCGTTCAGTCCAGGTATGGCGCCAGGGGCACGCAACGGCACCTGGATCAATCAAGTCCTTGAACAACACCCGGACCTGATTTCAGGGCACAACTCCTTCAACGATACCAAGTGCAAGCTGTATAAGGCATAGGGAGAAGATCATGACAAAACTAGCCCGATTGATTGACCTGAAGCGTTGTATGGGTTGCCGTGCGTGTGTTTCAACGTGTGCCGTGGAAAATTACTTTACCCCGGAGGCGCCGTGGAATGTGATGATCGAATACGAGGTTGGCACCTATCCCAAGGTCAAGAAGGTCTTCACCACCATGAGTTGCATGCATTGTGAAAAACCGGCCTGCAAGGCCGCCTGCGACTACATCGGCGTAAAAGCCATCAGCAAGAACGAATTTGGTGTGGTTGTGGTTGACTATGATCGTTGCATCGGCTGTGGCTACTGCGCGAATACCTGCCCTTACGGTGTTCCGCAGCTCAACGGCACGATCAAACCCCTGAACCCCGGGCAACAACCGATGGGTTCCGAAACACTCCCCGCATTTACGCGCCATCCCACGCACCAGAAGAAGTCGAAGGTCGTCGAGAAATGCACTTTCTGCACGCACAAGCTGGAGAAGGCTGTCGCTGATGGAAAAGTCGACCGCATCGGCAAGGATCAGGAATACACCCCGGCGTGCGACCTGATCTGCCCGGTGCAGGCGCGGATGTTCGGCGACATTGATGATCCCAGCAGCGATATTTCGAAACGAATCAAAGAGACGAATGCAGTTCAGTTGCGCAAGCAATTTGGTACGGCACCGCAGGTGTATTACGTTCTCGATGAGGGAGCTAAATCATGAAAAATATATTTCTCTCCGCAGTGCTGTGCGGCGCTTTGACACTGATTTCCTTGCCGGTATCAGCCGCTGAGAAATTGCCGCCTGTGCCGGCCAGTGCCAAGACCAAATCCATGGCGGAAAAGGGTTCTTACCATCGAATTCATGAGCAGAAAGAAAAGCTTGAGTGCGAGGATTGTCATCAAAGCAAACCGCTTCCGGATGACACCTTGAAGCTGCGTCTCCATGAACCGCTGGCAAAGAAATCGCCGGGGCCGGTGACGGCTGAAGCCTGCCATGAATGCCACGGCAAGGAACAGAAGAAAACAGTAACCTGGTATGCGCCCAAGGTGGTTGCCAAGAAATGACAAATTTTAGTTTGCTGGCACAGCAGGCGGCTCAACGTACCTGGGGTTACTGGCTGCTGTCGCGCCTGTTTCTTGAGGTGCCGAGCGTGCCCATGCTGACGGACATCCAGAAATCACTGGGAGACGAGCAAAAGGAAACGCTGTCTCCAGAGGTACTTGCCTTGCTTGATGCCATTCGTGGCGCTTTGCTTTCCCCGAACGAGGCGGCGATTGCCTTTACCCGGCATCTCTGTCTCGGAGACAAGAAATCGCAAGAGCCTCTGCCCTATGAGTCGCATGTTCGCGAGGGGCAACTGCCCGGGGTGTATACCGGCCAGGTGGAAGCAATGATGCAAGCGATGGGTTACGCTGAGGTGGCTTCTGAGGCGCCTTCTCCAGATCATCTGGGGTCCGAGTTGCGTTTCATGTCCCTGCTTTGTCATGAAGAGCATGAAGCCTGGCTTGGCAGTGATAGCCTATCCGCAGGAAAATCCTTGTCGAACCAGAGTTTATTTCTGACTGAACATTTATCAATGTGGGCTCCCGATTACTGTGGTGAATTGGCCAGCAGATCAACTGACAACTACTTGATTGGAATATCCAGGCTGGCCAGACACGTTATTCTTGAGGATATCTCGGCACTTGAAGAGATATGCCAATGGCTACTTCCCGAAGGTCAGGTTGCCGACGTGACCAAAGTGGACGTCATTCACTAACAAATCACCAATCACGAATGAAAGAATTACCATGAATGTTAATCGTACTCTCCTATCCCTGCTATTTTCGGCGGGTGTCATGAGCTTGTCCTCTGTGGCCTCTGCGCAAGTGAATGAAGCAGCGGCCAAGGAAACGATGTCGCGAAACGACTGTTCGAAATGCCACTCGGTCGACAAGACCAAAAAAGGGCCGGCCTTGAAGAAGATTGCCGCGAAATTCAAAGGCAAGGCAGACGCTGAGCAGCAGTTGCTCGATAACGTTACCAAGGAGCCGATGGTCAAGTTCGAAGACGGTACAAAGGAAAAGCACAAGCGTATCGATACCGATGATCCGAAGGAATTGAAGAATCTGTTCCAGTACATTCTTTCGCGGTAGAGGCCGGGGAGGCCCCTTTGTGTGCGAAACCTTCACCTGAGGGTTTCGCATTTTATTGCTAACTCACCAACGCTGAATTCCATGAGCCGACTTAAACTGAATGCTATGAATCTGGTTTTTGCGATCGGCCTAGTGAGTTCTGTTTTGCTCAGCTTGAGTGCTTACGCGGCGACCTAAAACTTGATAACGCAACCTGCCAGAGTTGCCACGATAGCCCCCAAGATATCGTGTAACAGTCCGAGTGTGAGCTTGAAGGTATAACGTGTAAAAAGCCGTTGCTACAAAAGCACGTGATATCGTTACGTCTATGCCAACTATCATTGCCATCGACAAGCTTTCGAAAACCTATTCCTCGGGATTGCGAGCGCTCAAGAATATCAACCTTGAAATCCGTCGCGGGGAAATTTTCGCGCTGCTCGGCCCCAATGGTGCCGGCAAAACAACGTTGATCAGTACTATCTGCGGAATCGTCAGGCCTAGCGAGGGCCGCATTAGCGTCGATGGCCATGACATCGTCGGCGACTATCGGGCGGCACGGTCGATGATAGGACTCGTACCACAGGAACTGACTACTGATGCTTTTGAAACGGTCTGGGCGACCGTATCCTTTAGCCGTGGCTTGTTCGGAAAGCCTTCCAATCCGGCTTACATTGAAAGAATCCTCCGCGACCTGTCGTTGTGGGACAAGAAGGAGAGTCGCATCAGAACGCTCTCGGGGGGGATGAAGCGTCGAGTACTGATTGCCAAGGCCTTGTCTCACGAACCACGGATATTGTTTCTCGACGAACCGACCGCCGGTGTCGACGTCAGTCTGCGGCGTGACATGTGGCAACTGGTGCGCTCACTTCAGGAGAATGGCGTGACCATCATCCTCACCACCCATTACATCGAAGAAGCGGAAGAAATGGCCGACCGGGTCGGTGTCATCAGCAATGGTGAGATCATCCTGGTCGAGGATAAGTTGGCCCTGATGGACAAACTCGGCAAAAAGCAGCTGACCTTGCTTCTGAAACAGCCGTTGGATCGTGTGCCACCGGAATTGGCTGACTACCAACTCGAGTTGTCTGACGAAGGTCGAGAACTCACTTACACCTACGATACGCAAGGCGAACGGACCGGCATTGTTACGCTGCTGGATGACCTCAATAAAGTCGGCATCCGTTTCAAGGATCTGCGAACCACAGAGAGGTCGCTCGAAGATATATTCGTCAGACTGGTGAAGGACGAGCAATGAATCCCTACGCAATTCTTGCTATCTACCGTTTCGAGATGGCGCGCACCTGGCGGACGATGTTGCAAAGCATCGTTTCGCCGGTGATTTCGACCTCCTTGTACTTTATCGTGTTCGGTTCGGCCATCGGGTCACGTATTACCGAGATTGATGGCATCAGTTACGGCGCCTTCATCGTGCCGGGTCTGGTCATGCTGTCCCTGTTGACCCAGAGCATCTCTAACGCCTCCTTTGGCATCTACTTTCCAAAATTTGCCGGGACCATTTACGAACTGCTCTCGGCTCCCGTCTCCTATCTCGAAATCGTCGTGAGTTATGTCGGTGCGGCGGCGACTAAATCCATCCTCCTTGGCCTGATCATTCTGCTGACCGCCAGTTTGTTCGTCCCTCTCCGGATTGAGCACCCCGGGTGGATGATCCTGTTCCTGGTCCTGACGGCAGTGACCTTCAGCCTCTTCGGATTCATCATCGGTATTTGGGCCGACAATTTTGAGCAGCTGCAATTTGTACCCATGCTGATCGTTACGCCACTGACATTTCTTGGCGGCAGTTTCTACTCGGTCAACATGTTGCCGCCGTTCTGGAAGACGGTCACCCTGTTCAATCCCGTGGTCTATCTGATTAGCGGGTTTCGCTGGAGTTTTTATGGCATCGCTGACGTTTCAGTCGAAATCAGCCTGGCCGTGACAACGCTGTTCCTCGCTGTATTTTTGGCGATCGTGGCGTGGATTTTCAAAACCGGATATCGGCTAAAGAACTGATCGGATAGATCTTTCCTTTCATGTCCTTGCTCGAATGCCGACGACGACCAAAAGTACCTCCCCATTGAGCTCATGATGACGGCCGGTGACTCCTGTTGAAAGAAAGGTGCGGCGCCGCGTGCAGCCGATGTCATGACTCAGAGTTGCACGCATAGCCGATTCGGCAGGTTTTTGAGGTTTTAACCGTTTAGCGACTACTTTGGGACTGGGCAGTTACGTGCCTTCATGCCAGAGCTAAATTACTGTATTTGAGGAAAATGGAGAGTAACGATTGCTCCCCCGAGCTCTTGTGATCTTCCAATACTCACTCTGGCTCCATGCTGATCTGCAATCTGGCGCACGATAGCCAGACCGAGTCCGCAGCCATCGCCAGCACTCCCAGGTATACGAAAGAATCTCTCGAAAACCTGAGCGTGCATTTCTTCCGGAATACCCTTACCACTGTCTTCAACGATTACAACGGCACCTTCATCTGTCGCACGACAAGCGACATTTACCGTGCCGTGGGGTGGTGTATAACGAATTGCGTTATCAATCAGGTTGCTGATGGCCTCTTGAAGCAGCAGAACCGATCCCAATACTTTAACGGGCCGAAGCTCGAAGCCAATATCGATTCCGTTGGATAACGCTTTCACAAGCATTCGTTCGGCCACATCCCGAATAAGGTCGTCGAGATCAGTTATTTGTCCAGTTGTCGACATCGTAGGCTCGGCCCGAGCTAGTGTCAGGAGTTGATGCACCAAGTGCGCCATGCGTTCCGTACTGGTATGTATGGCTTTGACTCGGGAAGGATTTGTGCCTTCAGTATCTCTCAGTATCAGTTCAAGTTGGGTGAGCAGTGCTGCAATTGGAGTGCGCAATTGGTGTGCTGCATTAGAAACAAAACTGCGTTGGGCCGTCAGCGATTCATCCAACCGTTTAAGCAACTGGTTGATTTCACCGATGACGGGTTGAATCTCGAGCACCATATCCTCTGCAACAATGGGCCGGAGATCATTTTGCGAGCGGTTTGATAATTGTTTTCTCAGATCATTAAGAGGGTGAAGTCCTGAGCGGATGCCGTACCAAATGAGCAGGAAAGTCACCGCTCCAAGGGCCAGATCAGGCCACAGCAATCCAATCAGTATTTCACGGAGAAGATTCTTGCGCTTGATCAGAGTTTCTGCTGAAAGTATGGTTACGTGCAACCCGTCTTTTTCAGTATACAGAGCGGCGACACGAACGGGCATCTCGCCAATAATGCTGTCGTAGTATCGCCAGCTGCTGAGCTGCATGGGGCTGCCTGGCGGCAGAGGTACGCGAGAGTCGCCGTCAATATCGTGCCCTTCGGAATCGACCACGCGAAAAAAAATCCGATCAAACTTGTCGGTCAGCAATATTTCTTCAGCCTCCTCCGGCAAGTTCAGGACCAATTGCCCCTTGGATTTGTGGATTTGTCCTGCTAACGCCAGTGAGGTATCAAGCAGCCCCCGGTCGTAGGCATGAATTGCGGTACGAAAGGCGATGAAATAGGCGTTAATACCACCAAGGACAATCATCAGCAACATGGCTGGAAGCAGCCAGCGCAGTAGTAAGAAACGTAGGCTAGTTGGTTGATTCATTCGGTGTTTCAAGAAAATACCCAAGGCCACGTACGGTACGGATAGCGATACCCGATGGCTCTATTTTGATCCGTAGCCGGGAAATGCACTTCTCTACGGCATTGGGTGTGATTTCATCCTCCAAGGTATAAAGGGCCCCTGAGATTTGTTCTTTGCTGACAATATCCTTGGCATCTGGTCTTTCAATCAGCTTCCCATTGAGCCTTATCCGAATATTTCGCCGCTTAATGTTCAAGTCATTACACAGTGGCCTGGACGCAGTACGCTTGAGGTCGAAAGACAACTGACCATCCCCATTGAGACGGCAATGGCTGGGGTGCCGGAAATTAAATCCTTCCGTTCCGTATCGCTTTTCGGCCTATCAGTCGTGACCCTTCAGTTCAGGGAAGGCGCTGATTCATTCAAGGCCAGGCATAACGTCCAGCTCTATCTGAACAACGCCAGTCTGCCGCAGAACATCCAGCCGAGTCTGAGTCCGGATGCAGATGCACTTGGCGAAGTCTTGCGCTATCGGCTTGAAAGCGAACGGCATGACCTGATTACGCTCAAGGCTTATCAAGACTGGGATATATACAAACTGCTGAAAACCGTTCCTGGGGTAGCTGACATCACCGGGTTCGGTGGCATGGTAAAGCAGTATCAAGTTCGACCCATTCCGGGAAAACTCCAGTCTTACGGCGTATCACTCAGTCAGCTTGTAACCGCATTAACCAATGCCAATGCAAACGTTGGCGGCGATGTCTTGGGGAGCGGTGAGCAGCGTTATGTTGTTCGCGGTGTCGGGCTTATCCAGTCAACAGATGATATTCGAAACATCGTTGTCACTGCCAATCAGGGGGTTCCCATCCGTGTGGGAGATATTGCCGAGGTGGGCACGGGAAATGCTCCACGGCTAGGACAGGTCCAGTTCGATGACAAGGACGATGTGGTTGAAGGTATCGTACTCATGCGTCGCGGAGGCAACGCGACTGAAATGCTCACGCGCATCCGCCAGCGCATTCAGGAAATCAATGTCAGTGGATTGCTGCCTGAAGGCCTCAGCATCGTTCCATTCTATGATCGCCAGAACCTGCTCGACCTGACGACCAACACGGTCAAGCATGCCTTGTTTTTCGGAATTTCTCTGGTTCTGATCGTTCTTTACACTTTTCTTGGCAATCTTCGTGCTGCGCTCGCGGTGGCTGCCGTCATCCCGCTTGCACTGTGCGTGTCATTTACTGGCATGAACATGCTGAATGTGCCCGCCAACCTGATATCTCTCGGTGCCATTGACTTTGGTCTCATTGTTGATGCCGCAGTGATTGTTATCGAGAACGTCATGCGGCGGATGGAAGAGCACCGTGACGAAGGGCCATGGAACTCAATCATCGCTGCTTCCGCAGAAGTCCAGCGCGCCATGATTTTCTCAACCTGCATCATCATTACCGCCTATTCTCCCCTCTTCATCATGGATGGCGTAGAAGGAAAGATTTTTCGTCCTATGGCCTACACGATGGGTTTGGCTCTGATGGCCTCGATCGTCCTAGCCCTGACTTTCATTCCTTCTGCCTCCAGTATTCTCTTCAAGGGAGGAGTTCGCCCACATCCGCCAATGTTCGTCACTTGGTTGCTTCGTGGATACCAGCCACTGCTTGAAGGATTGATGAAACGCCCCAAGACGGTGTTGAGTTGTGCTGTAGTCGCCTTTGCTATAGCCCTGATCGGCGCACTTCGCCTGGGTACCAGCTTTTTGCCAACCCTTGAGGAAAACAATCTCTGGATCCGCGTCACCCTGCCAAATACCGTAGATCTAGCCTATTCGTCGCAAGTTGCCAAAAAAATCCGTACCTACCTGTATGCCCAACCTGAGGTTCAAACAGTTGCTACGCAAATCGGACGACCCGATGATGGAACAGATTCGGCCGGTGTTTTTAACCAGGAATTTGCTGTTTATTTCAAACATCCGGACAAATGGCCTGCCGGAGAAACCCGCACCACCGTTACCAAGCGTTTTGAAGATGAACTCAAACGCATCCCCGGCGTTAATTACAATTTTTCCCAATACATTCAGGACAATGTCGCAGAAGCCTTGTCGGGTGTGAAAGGAGAAAACTCAGTCAAATTGTTTGGTAGCGATTTGCAGACGTTGCATGAAAAAGCGCTGGAAATTCAGGATGTTTTGAAAAACATACCGGGAGTTGCCGATGTGGGGATTTTCAAGGAGCTTGGACAACCGACATTGAACATCTCAGTAGATCGTGCGGCTGCCGCCCGCTACGGACTCAACGTGACGGATATTGAGAGCCTCGTTCAAAATGGTCTTGGCGGAAATTCGGCAACATCCATCCTAGATGGAGAGCGAACGTTTGATCTCTCGGTCCGATTTACCGAACCAAATCGTGGCAGTGTAGAGCGTATCCGCAATTTACTTGTTGATACCCCCGATGGCCAGCGTATTCCCCTGTCGATGGTGGCCAAGGTCGAAGTTGCTGACGGCCCGTTCTTCATCTACCGTGAAACTGCACGTCGTTACATCGCCATTAAATTTGGTGTGCGTGATCGTGATCTTGGTTCTGCTGTTGCGGAAGCGCAAAAGAAAGTGATGAAGAGAATTGATCTTCCTCGAGGCTATAGCCTGAAATGGGATGGGCAATTCAACCAGATGAAGGAAGCGCAAAAAAAACTGGCCATCATCATTCCACTGACGTTAATTGCGATATTTCTTTTGCTGTATTCAACTTTTGGTAATGGTCGGGATGCTTGTCTAGTGTTGCTCAATGTCCCCTTTGCCGCAATCGGCGGGATTGCCGCTCTTTATCTCTCAGGGGAAGAGTTGAGTATTTCAGCTGGCATTGGATTTCTCTCCCTGTTTGGCATTGCCATTCAGGACGGTGTGATTCTAATTTCATATGTGTCGAAATTGCTCGACGAGACAAGCACCGGGTTGCACGAAGCTGTCGTCAAAGGGGCGTCGATGCGAATCAGGCCGGTATTAATGACGGCTTTGCTTGCCGGATTGGGTTTGTTACCTGCCGCTTTGTCACATGCAATCGGATCACAAGCTCAGCGACCGTTGGCGCTTGTAATTGTTGGCGGAATGGTAACCACCACACTGCTGACCTTGCTCGTCTTGCCTGTCATCTTTGCGTGGATTCGCCGAAATGACCCCATCGTACAGTCCTGATTTTGAAATGATAAATGTAGAGCAAAAGCGTCAGAGATTCGAAAAGGTATTGGTGAAAGGCACTAGCCGGATTTAGGTGATCAGATATGCACATTCGTACGATTCTATCTCAGGTAAAAAATCAACAAGGTAATGCCATTGTTGGTAATTCTGAGCGGCAATTGCGTATTGCATTGCTTGCAATTTATGGCGCTGATGACAGGTCTTCTGTAGAAGAAGCTCTGTCCATTATCGAATTGCTGTCAATTGAAAAGTACCCTGCGGCCTTGTTTGAACTGGGGCTGCTCTACTGGAAAGGATTGGTTGTTGCTCAAAATCATAGGCTGGCTTTTCAACTCATATGTCAAGCGGTAGAGATGAACTTTGCTCCAGCAATGAGCTCTCTTGGCGCACTATATTTTTCAGGAATTGGTTGCGATAAAAACTTCGATAAAGCGATTTATTGGTATGAGCAAAGCGAAAAGCAGCAGTTAAATTTTTACCATGAACGCATGGACTCTGTTGCGTTGAATAAGTCTGAATTTCGGCGAAGATTTGATATCTCAATAAATGATATCCATCGCGCTATTCCAAGGATTTTGCTCGAAAGGCTCAATCAGTGGCGGCTTTCGAATGTTCTTTTTGGCTTGTTTTACTTCTTCAAGCCAGCTTTCGTTGTGTTTTATGATATTTAGTTGGTATTCGAAATAAATAATCAGGCTTATTGAAATAATTACCAAAAGAATTGCCAGTAATATTCGAAAATTTGGCATGAGCTCCATAGTAATTTCTCCAAAAGTTCTACAGTTTCAATAACTGATTAATCGCCGAAACAGCGGTTCAAAATTCTTCAGGCAAGTTTTTACAGAAAACTAATTGATTTTTCGAAGCAATTTTCTGTGTGCACTATCGAACGAGAACAACTCCAGCTTTCCTCGATAACCAAAATTCCCCATCACACCATCAGAAGTAAATGTTAGAAACAGCTCTAAAACACTAGTACTGTCCATCTGAGTATTAATTTTGTTTTCAATGTCTTGACCCGGAAAACACTGCCCGGCTACCGTTCTAAGTTGTAGGCATGTATCTTCATCGAGAGACCATGAATAACCGTTGTCATTGATGCATAGGCTATTCATCAAAGAAAATGGCGGCAATTCTGAGCGACAAAATCCGAGCTCGGTCATGTCAAACCAGATCTCTTCGTCAAGCCATGAGTTTCTCCATCCGACTTGTTCAATTGACTGACGTCCTGCGAATTTAATGCAAGAATCGCCGATGGTATTGGTAAGGGGGATGCAGCGTTTTTGAGTACCAGGCAATGTTGAATAATTTTGCTCAAGAGTATCTGACTGCTCTAAGGCAAGCTCCCGCTTACAGGAAAAGGAATCATTTTTTCCATTTTCGGACTTCCCTTACTTATTAGTTATTTGTTTTTAGTATTTCGATGACTAAAAATGACTCATTCTTTGCCATTGCTCACTAATGGAGGCAATATTTCACTTGGTCTAAGCTCACTTCTTAGCATCGTCAGTGCTTTTTGGAATATGAAAAAACGGCTATCCGTACTTTGATGTACGGATAGCCGTCTGTGATGCAGCTTAAGCCGAGACGTTGATGACCTGGCCTACTTTTTGACCGTTTGCATTTACCGCTTGCGCAGGAGTTGAGGCGACAGCTTTAGTTCCGCTACCATCGTTATCTCCATCATTGTCTCTGCCACCTTTCGCGGCAACTTGAGACGGCTGGGGAGCTTGGGACGAATAGCTGCCGTAGGTGCTGCCAACGGAACCGATGTTCATGACTGTTCCTTCGCTGAATTAGAGCATGAAAACCACGCTCAATAAGCTTAACGACCTGGCTTGGCTATTACTTAAGCCATAAACGCAAAGGATTGGTAACAGATTGTATCTGTCCGATAATTACTGCGTACGGTAGCGAACATTACTTTTGGCCTGGGCGCACTATCATCCGTAGGATTCAAGGCAGGCTATGCTGTCTTTGTGCGCGAAACTCCAAAGCTTGAGGTACCTAGATGCTCAATGACAACCCAAACTGGTGGCTGACCCCGCTTGCCGAGCCGCACGCGGAGCAGGCGACAGCTGCGGAGGGCCTTTCTGCTGTTGAGGCCAAAGCGCGATTGGCCCGGTTTGGCCCCAACCTGTTCAACGAGCGGCACGAGAAATCGCTGCTGCAGCAATTCCTCACCCGCTTCAAGAATCCGCTGGTTATTATTCTGCTGGTTGCCAGTGGGGTGTCGGCTCTGACCGGCGAAGTCACTAATTTCCTCATTATCAGTTGCATCGTGCTGTTGAGTGTCACCCTGGACTTCGTTCAGGAGTACCGCGCCAACGCCGCGGCAGAAAAGCTGCGCCAGTCGGTTTCCATTCGCGCCAATGTGCTGCGCGATGGACAGCCAGTTACCATCCCGGTGGCTGAGGTAGTGCCGGGAGACCTGGTCGTGCTTTCCGCCGGCGACATGATTCCGGCCGACGGGCGAGTGTTGGAAGCACGGGATTTCTTTGTCAAACAGGCGCTGCTGACGGGTGAACCTTACCCGGTCGAAAAACATCCGGGCGATCTGCCGGAAGCGGCCACCGAGTTACAGGATGCGACCAACGCCGTGTTCATGGGGACTTCGGTGATCAGTGGTAGTGCCCGTTTCCAAGCGGTAAAGACCGGAGCAGCGACGTCGATTGGTCAGATTGCCGACAGCATCTCAAGGCCCCAGGAACCGAGCTCATTCGAGATCGGGACCCGTCGTTTTGGCGTGCTGATCATGCGTTTGACCATCCTGATGGTGATGTTCGTCTTGCTGGTGAATACGTATTTCGACAAGCCCTGGCTGGAGTCCTTTCTTTTCGCCGTGGCTCTCGCGGTGGGTCTGACCCCGGAATTGTTGCCGATGGTCGTCTCGGTGACGCTGTCGCGCGGAGCGCTGCGCATGGCCAAGAAGTCGATGATCGTCAAGCGCCTGTCGGCGATTCAGGATCTGGGCTCGATGGATGTCTTGTGTACCGACAAGACCGGGACCCTGACCGAAGCCAAAATCCGTCTGGAAAAGCACGTCAATTCGGCCGGCCAGCCGAGCGAACGGGTGCTGGAGCTGGCCTATTTCAACAGCTTCTTCGAAACCGGTCTGAAAAGTCCGCTGGATGAAGCCATTCTCGAACATCAGCATATTGATGCGAGTGCCTGGAAAAAAATCGACGAAGTGCCTTTCGACTTCGAGCGCCGTCGAGTTTCAGTATTGATCGACAACGGCAAGACACGCTGGCTGGTGGTCAAAGGTGCGCCGGATGAGATCGTGGGTTTGTGTACGCACTACGAGGTGGACGGTGCTGCATCGCCGCCTTCAGTGGACGATGCCGCCCTGGAGCTGATTCGTGACCAGTATCATGCCCTGGAGAAAGATGGATTCCGGGCGCTGGGCATTGCCTGGCGCGAGGTGCCTCTGGATCATCCGCACGCCGTGGTCGGTGACGAAAGCGAGTTGATCCTCGCCGGATTTGCCGCCTTCCTCGATCCGCCCAAGGAGAGTGCAGGGTCGGCGCTGGCGGCGCTGGCCCGCGTCGGGGTGGCGATCAAGATCGTGACTGGAGACAGTGATCTGGTGACCCGGCATGTCTGCGCCGAATTGAAGATTCCGGTGACGGGGGTTCTCACCGGAAAGGAAATTGCCCTGCTCGATGATTACGCGCTGCAGGCCAGGGTCGAGGAAACGAACCTGTTCTGCCGGGTCAATCCGGCGCAGAAAGACCGGATCATCATGGCTCTCAGGGCGCGCGACCATGTCGTCGGCTATCTCGGTGATGGCATCAACGACGCGCCCTCCTTGCATTCGGCCGATGTCGGCCTGTCGGTCGATTCGGCAGTTGATGTGGCCAAGGAGGCGGCCGACATGATCCTCCTGAAAGCGGATCTGCATGTTCTGTATACCGGAGTTCTAGAAGGGCGGCGAACCTTCGGTAACATCATGAAATACATCATGATGGGCACCAGTTCGAACTTCGGCAATATGTTCAGCATGGCCGGCGCCGCGCTGTTCCTGCCCTTCCTGCCGATGTTGCCGACCCAGATTCTGCTCAACAATATTCTCTACGATATTTCGGAAATACCGATCCCGCTGGACAAGGTCGACGCCGAGTCGATTCATGCGCCGCGGGTACTCGACATGGCTTTTGTGCGGAATTTCATGCTGGTGATCGGGCCGATCAGCTCGGCGTTCGATTTTCTGACCTTCTACGTCATGTTGGTCGTTCTGCAGGCCGACGAAAAGCTGTTTCAGACCGGCTGGTTTGTCGAATCCTTGTGTACCCAGGTGCTGGTCATCTTCATCATCCGAACTCGCGGCAACCCCCTAAAGAGCCGCGCGCATCCGCTGCTGACCGTGACCTCGCTGATCGTCGTGGCTCTCGCGGTAGGCTTGCCCTTTACGCCCATCGGTACTTATTTCGGTTTCGTGCCGCCGCCGGCCAAGTTCTATTTCATTCTCGGAGGCATGGTCCTGGTTTATCTCGTCATGGTCGAACTGGCCAAGCAAGCTTTCTATCGTTGGGCAGTGGCGAGAAGGTCACCGAATAATGGGGTTGTTCGAATTTGAACTGTTTTTCTGATGAATGACTCATATACAATCATGCCATAAACCTATAAACCCGAGAGTTGGCTCTTCCTCAACTTACCCATGGAGATTCAAGATGCGCAATCATGTTCCCAAAGTCACGTTCAAAACCCGCGTTCGCAATGAGGCGCTGGGCGGTCCCAATCCCTTTGAATGGAAAGATGTAACCAGTGATGACATCTTCAACGGCAAGAATGTTGTCGTCTTTTCGCTGCCCGGGGCATTTACCCCGACCTGCTCGACGTCACATCTGCCGCGCTATGAAGAGCTTTACGACGAATTCAAGGCGCAAGGGGTCGATACCATTGTCTGTATCTCGGTCAATGACGCTTTCGTCATGTTCCAGTGGGGCAAGAGCCAGAACGCCAAGAATGTCTTCTTGCTGCCCGATGGCAACGGCGAATTTACCCGCAAGATGGGCATGCTGGTCAATAAACACAACCTCGGCTTTGGTCAGCGCAGCTGGCGCTACTCGATGTTCGTTGAGAACGGCGAGATCAAGAAGCTGTTTTCCGAAGCCGGATTTCAGGATGACTGCCCGACTGATCCTTTCGAAGTGTCCGATGCGGACACCATGCTGAAGTATCTGAAGAGCCGCTGAACAACTCTGCTCGAGACAGTCCGGTGTGACTTGCCGGACTGTCTCGGTTTGTTGTGTCCGCTGCTTAATCCTCCCGCCAAACCTCGCGCATGGTGACAAACTCCTCGGCCGCTGTAGGGTGGATGCCGATGGTGGTGTCGAAGAGCGCTTTGGTTGCTCCCGCGCGTAAGGCGATGGCGATGCCCTGCATGATTTCGCCGGCATCCGGCCCCATCATGTGAGCACCGACAACCCGGTCACTGGCTTTGTCGACAATCAGCTTCATGAAGGTTTTTTCGTCACGCCCGCTGACGCTGTGCTTCATCGGCTTGAAGGTCGATTTGAACACACGGACAGCACCGAATCGGCTACGCGCCTCGTCCTCGGTAAATCCGACGGTACCGATATTCGGCTGACAGAAGACCGCAGTCGGGATGAATTCATAGTCGACCGTACTTTCCAGCCCGCCAAACTGGCGTCGGGCGAAGGCCATGCCTTCGGCCAGGGCGACGGGGGTCAGTTCGATGCCGCCGGTGACATCGCCAAGAGCGAAAATGCTCGGTTCAGCGGTGCAGAAGTTCTCGTCGACCACGATGGTTCCGGCGTCGCTGATCTTGACGTTTACGTTATCCAGCCCAAGTCCTTCGAGCTTGGCTTTGCGTCCTGTGGCGTAGAGCACCGCATCGACTTCGAGTGAGGATCCGTCGGTCAGCAGAACCTGCAGTCCTCCTGCCACTGTAGTGATGGATTGCACGTTGATGTTAAAGCGCAGGTCGACACCGGTCTTGATGATTTCCTGAGCCGCGTGGGCGCGCAGGTCTGCATCAAACTCGCGCAAAAACAGCGGGCCACGGTACAACTGGCTGACCCGGGCGCCGAGGCCGTTGAAAATGCCGGCAAATTCCACCGCAATATAACCGCCGCCGACGATGATCAGGCGCTGGGGGAATTGCTCCAGGTCGAAGACCTCGTTGGAACTGATGGCGTGCTCGCTGCCCGGAAACTTGGGAATGTGCGGCCAACCGCCGGTGGCGATGAGGATTTTATCTGTGCTATAGCGCTGCTCGCCAATGGCGACGGTATGGGCATCGATGATTCGGGCGTGGCCCTTGAATACCTCGACCTTTGCCCCGGTCAGCAGATTGTCATAAACGGAATTGAGGCGGGATATTTCTGCTTTCTTGTTGTCGCGCAGGGTGGCCCAGCTAAAAGCAGGTATTTCGCTATTCCAGCCGAAGTTTCGCGCATCCTTGAAGGCTTTGCCGAATTCGGCCGCATAGACGTAGAGTTTCTTGGGCACACAACCAACGTTGACGCAGGTGCCACCCAGAGATCGGTCTTCGGCCACCGCGACTCTGGCCCCAAAGCCGGCCGACATGCGCGCTGCCCTGACACCGCCTGAACCGGCGCCGATCACGAATAAGTCGAAGTCATATTTTTGCACGGATTATCCCTCCTTGTTCCAAGCTGTCAGTCTATCAGGTTGGATATGCCTGTAGGTGGGGTAAGCTGGATCAGCCAACGTACTGGGGCCGCGCCCGCGATTCGTTCAATTGTCTTTGAATGGTTATGGATCAGGTCCTGGCCGACTTGGCGGGAGTTCGTAACAACTCAGTGCACTGAATTTTCATCACGGCTGAACATTTTCAGCCGTGATTTGTCATACGACAGGGCTAGCGGAGAAAACGGTTCGTTGTGACCATGGCTCCAGAAACGTGGACGATGCGCTTGAGCGGCGTGTATAAGGCGTGAGTCTGCTGGCTGATTCGCTGCAGTGCCCGGTTCATGTCCAGTGTGGCTTCCTGATAGTCATACAGGGCTTTGAGAAATGCATCTCTGGATTCATGGAAGGTGAAGTGTTTTTTGCTCATGTCATGCTCCGGTAGGGTTTTGACTCCGGATCATGTTAGGAATTCTTTGTTACATCATTATTGTGTTGAGATATCCGATTAGTGACACTGTTTATCGCATGGTTGGGAGAAGTCATCTTCAAGTTGCATAGTAATGTGATTAGCGCTTCTGATTGCTTTGGAATAGAATCATTAAGCTACTTATCGAATAGTCATGGATCAGTATCAATGACGCTGGTGTTGTGAAACGAGTCAGGAAACTGCGGGAGTGACGTACTCTCTAATCATCTACAACGAGGAGGTCAAAATGTCGAGCAAACCGAAAGCAGTCAAGGCCCCGAAGTATTTTCTGAAAACTGGAGAAGAGTCCGTCGTTCTGCGCAAGAAGCTCGGATTGAATCAAACGGAATTCTGGAGTCGTATTTCCACCACTCAGTCGGGTGGGTCTCGTTATGAGACCGGGCGCAAGCTCCCCGGGCCGGTACAACTTCTTTTGCATCTGGCATATGCTCCAGAAGCTCCGGCATTGGCCATGCTGACCTATCTGCGGGCAGCCAAATCCCGCTAGTCTCGTGTGTGTATTGCAACAGCATGAAATGACCATACCACTTCGCACAGCGTGCGAGGTGGTTCGTCTGTTAACTCTACTTCTCCTAGTCATGATGTTAGCGTCTTGCGCCAGCGTGCCGCCTGAGTCACCAGCCTATCGAGCACAGTTGGCCCCTTCCGGTACGTTGCACGCGGCGATCAACCTGGGTAATTCGGTTTTGGCTCAAGCCAACAGTGGTGAGCTGAGCGGGATATCTGTCGATCTTGCCCGTGAATTAGGCCGGCGTCTAGATGTTCCAGTCGAGTTTGTGGTTTTTGATGCGGCCGGGAAAGTGTTTGATGCGTTGAAGTCGGGTGCCTGGGATATTGCCTTTCTGGCGATTGATCCGGCTCGTGCCGTGGATATTTACTTTACGGCGCCCTACGTGATCATTGAAGGGACTTACCTGGTGCCAATGGCTTCGCCCTTGCAGCGTATTGAGGACGTTGATCGCTCCGGCATTCGCGTCTCCGTCGGTAATAAAAGCGCCTACGATCTTTTTCTGACGCGCACGCTCAAAAATGCTCAGCTGGTACGCGCACACACTTCCCCCGCGGCGATTGATGTTTTCCTGAACGAGCGACTTGAGGCCGTCGCCGGGGTCAGGCAGCCTCTTGTCCAGTTTGCCAGGACGCGTCCGGATATGCGGGTGATGGATGACCGGTTCATGGCTATTGAGCAGGCCATGGGGTTGCCCAGAGGACGCGAAGCCGGTGCACACTATCTTCGCCAGTTTGTCGAGGAAATGAAAGCCACGGGGTTTGTTGCCAGAAGTCTGGAGCGAAGCGGTCAGAATGACGCCACGGTGGCACCCGCAGCTCCTGTTCGCTAAGCGTTTTGCCGCGAGATATGGATCTGTACTCGCCAAGCAGCGGCGTGGCTCCATAAGCATCTGTATTTACTCAGTCCATTGTTTGTGCAGGGTTAATGGCCGTTTGTCTGGTTATGAACGGGGTGTTGTTACTGGATTTGACGCATGCAATTTTGTCGTATGTAACGCGCAACGGGGTGGTAAAATGCGCCTCGTTGTCACACTACTGAAACGAATCTATGTTTGCGCGTTTTATGCCTCAAGAGGGCAAGTTCTTTGAACTTTTCAACGAACATGCAGAACAGGTTGTGCTGGGAAGCGAAGCACTCGTCACGCTGATGAACGTGCTCAAGGATTCCGATGAAGAAGCCGCTGCCAAGCAATGCGAGATCATCGACCAGGTTGAACATCGTGCGGATTGCATTACCCACGAGACCATGCGTCAGCTGCACAAATCCTTCATTACTCCTCTCGACCGCGAAGAAATACACCAGCTGATTACCAGCCTGGACGACATCCTCGACTTGATTCAGGACGTTGCGCATACCGTCACCTTGTATGACGTCAGAAAAATCACTCCTGAGGCTTATAATCTCAGTGAAATCTGTCGCAAATGCTGCGAACGGGTGCTTGCTGCCGTGGCCTTGCTGCCTTCGATGGATAATGGCGCTGAAATCCTGAAAATCTGTTTCGAGATCGACCAGCTGGAGTCAGCGGCGGATTACGAAATGCGCGGAGCCATTTCACGGCTTTTCCGTGAAGAGCCGGATGTCCGTGAGCTGATCAAGTTCAAGGCCATCTACGAACTCCTCGAAACCGTGACTGATCGCTGCGAGGATGTGGCGAACATCATCGAAGGCATCGTCCTCGAAAACTCCTGACCGGCACGGCTCATGGAAAGTGCGAATATCAGTCTGTGGGTCATTGGGCTTCTCGTCTTCATGGCGTTGGCCTTTGATTTCATGAACGGCTTTCATGACGCGGCCAATGCGATTGCCACCGTGGTGTCGACCCGGGTCATGAAACCGCATACGGCGGTAGCCATGGCGGCCATTTGTAATGTGGCCGCCATTTTTGTATTTGAACTCAAGGTCGCTGCTACGGTGGGCAAGGGAACCATCGAGCCTTGGGCGATTGATTATTACGTGGTTTTTGGCGCCTTGGTGGGTGCCATTTTCTGGAATGTCGTCACCTGGTATTACGGAATCCCCTCGTCTTCATCACACGCACTGATCGGCGGTTTGATCGGTGCGGCGATGGCCAATTCTGGGCCGGGAGCATTGATCTCCTCAGGGGTGTTAAAGGTGGTCGCCTTTATCCTGGTATCGCCTTTGCTCGGGATGTTTCTCGGGACGCTGATGATGATTCTCGTCTCCTGGATATTTCGCAACAGTACGCCGCGACGCGTCGACTCGTGGTCGCGACGGCTACAGCTGATTTCGGCGTCGGCCTATGCGCTGGGGCACGGCGGTAATGACGCGCAGAAAACCATCGGTATCATCTGGATGCTGCTGATTTCCACCGGGGTAATGAAAGCTGGAGATTCTGTTCCGATCTGGGTGGTGATTTCCTGTTATACGGCCATTGGTCTGGGTACCATTTTCGGCGGTTGGCGGATTATCAAGCTGATGGGGCAAAAAATAACCAAGTTGCGTCCGGTCGGGGGGTTCTGCGCCCAGACCGGTGGTGCCGTAACCTTGTTCATGGCGACGGCGATGGGGATTCCGGTGTCGACCACGCATACCATTACCGGGGCGATCGTCGGCGTTGGCGCGACCAAGCGGCTCTCGGCCGTGCGCTGGGGAATCGCCGGCACCATTGTCTGGGCCTGGATTCTGACCATCCCGTGCAGTGCGCTGATTGCTGCCATCTTCTGGTACCTTGGTCGTCTCGTCCTCTGACTTAATGTCTCCGGTGCTTAGCCCTCGCCTTATCGGGTTGGTAAGCATATTCCTTTCCGCGGCAGGGTTTGGCGCAATGCCAATTTTCGCCAAATATGCCTACGCGGATGGCATGGATCTTCCAACGCTTCTTTTCCTCCGATTCCTGATGGCTGGGTTGCTGATGGCCGGCGTCATGATTCTGCGTGATGCCCGCTGGCCGCACGGTCATAATTTCTGGGTGCTCGTAGCGATGGGCGGTCTGTGGTACTCCGTTCAGGCTTTTTGCTACTTTCAGGCTTTGAAGTATGCAACGGCTGGGTTGACGGCGTTGTTGCTCTATCTCTATCCGGTGATAGTGACATTGCTTTCGGCTTTGTTTTTTCGCCGCAGGCTGACGCACGTACGCCTCCTGGCGGTGCTTGCCGCATTGTTCGGTACGGGCCTGGCCGTGGGTGGAAGCCTTGGTGGCAGCGCGTTGGGGATTATTCTGGGGGTCGGCGCAGCTTTGATCTACTCGATCTATATTCTGGTCGGTGAGCGCGTCACTGCGACGGAAGATGCCATTGCTTCGGGGGCTGTGGTCATGCTCTCCGGGGCCGTGACTTATGGGGCGGTACTGTTCCTTGGCGACGGGATGAGTCTGCCTGCGTCAGCCGTTGGCTGGGTCTGGGTGGGAAGTATTGCGTTGTTCTCGACGGTGCTGGGGATGGTCGGCTTCCTGCTGGCCATGCAGCGACTGGGCGCCGCAGACGCGGCGACCTTCTCGACGCTGGAACCCGTGGTGACCGTGGTGCTGGCGGCGATTTTCCTCGGTGAGGAAATTGGCGTGTGGCAAGGCTTTGGCGGCGCAATTATCCTGTGTGCCGTCGTTGTACTGGCCCGCTCTGGACAGAAAGACGCTGAACCGTAGCCGCCCGGGTGGGGGCTTGCACCCCACTGCCCATCAATACCGGATTGATCTGACTCAGGCCGGAATGTCCGGAACCAGCAATCGTTCCAGTTGAAATATCTTGTCCTTGAGCAGCAGTTTGCGTTTCTTCAGGCGGTGAATCAGTAGCTGATCCTGATCAGGCAAGGGGGTGCTCGACAGATGTTCAACGATAAGATTCAGGTCACGGTGTTCCACCTGAAGTTCATTCAGGGTGGCCCGGGCATTGGCGATTTCATCTTCGGTCAGCATCATTCAACGATCCATGAGTAGGTGTTGGTGGGTAAGGCTTAGCCTTGGCTAACGAAAAAAACAGTCATTCCAAACGAAAAAATAGGGCTAAGGATGGCAGTGTGCAGCACGCTCTGTGTTTCCCCGGCAATGACATCGGCTGTCAGAAGGTGCGTAGCAAAGGCTATGTTAGGCGTGCCGCCAGGAAAAAACAACGCTAGCGTGATGTCGACCGTCACGACAGGCTTTGCGCCGGAAATCGTTCCAGGGAGAATCGTCGGCATGATCAGGAACAACTGCTTGGATGCCAGCAAAAAAATTTAAACTGGCATTCGGGTTTTACTGCTTGGGCATGATTTGCGAATAGAATAGAAGCTGATATTTCAACTTAGAACTCCCGGGAGGCCTATGCTGCATCACGTTGTCGTTTCATTTGGCAGGGGGAAGGAATACCTGTACGAATTTTCTTCGACCGATCTGGCCGAAAGCTCGCCGGAAGAGGCGCGTCGCTGGTTTGACAAGGAGTTTGCCGAGCTGAAATGCGAAGTCGTCAGCCCGACAGGAAAGGTGCTGATCATCGACAAGATCATCTGCATTGCGCGCAACGGAGGGGAGCAGCGCTTTATCGATGGCAAGTCGTGGGCTAAACAGTATGCCCGTTATACGGCTCTGGCACTGGGACGGGATACCGTGCGCGTTGATCTTGAAACGTCGACGATCGGTTATTGATGGCCATGGGTCTTGCGCTGAGAGTGGCGGCTATTATTTCGCGGTATTGACATGAACAAGGCATTTACCCGCGAGGCCGATGGCGACGACGAGGAAGAACTTGAAGCCGCGCTTGAGCTGCCGCAGGGGACGCGGAATTACATCACGCCCGGGGGCTATGCCCGGATCAAGGAAGAGCTTGATCACCTGTTGCGCACCGAGCGACCGCATATCGTTGACGTCGTCCATTGGGCGGCGCTGAACGGTGACCGCTCGGAAAATGGAGACTACCTCTATGGCAAGAAACGGCTGCGTGAAATAGACCGGCGTATTCG
Source organism: Betaproteobacteria bacterium (assembly GCA_037139055.1). Lineage (GTDB taxonomy): Bacteria > Pseudomonadota > Gammaproteobacteria > Burkholderiales > Rhodocyclaceae > Propionivibrio. The sequence goes on from JBAXHE010000007.1 coordinate 27,763, forward strand.
TTTTTTGACCCGGCGTCTTGATCTCGCCGAAATTGTCGATCCGGCAACACGCCAGGAATGTGTCGATCAGGTCTTTTTCGGCGCAACAGTGACCATTGGCGATGAACAGGGGGTCGAGCAGACCTACCAGATCGTCGGCGTTGACGAGACCGATTTCCGGCGCGGACGGATCAGCTGGGTTTCTCCTCTGTCCCGCGCCTTGCTCAAGGCGCGGGAAGGCGATCTGGTGCGTTTCCAAAGCCCGGCCGGGATGCGTGAAATCGAAGTGCTCAGCGTCGCTTATGTGACGATCGAGCCGTAACGGCTACGAGAACTCTTCTGGGTTGTCCTGGCCTGTATCGTCTGATCGATTCGCCTGATCGCAGGGCTTGAAATAGGGGGTTTAGCCCCCAAGTAGCCTACTGCCGCCGGATTGTGAGTCGTGTCCGGACGTTCCGTTTCAACCAAACCAACGCTTTCTCGGAGTTTTATATGGGTTCCAACAAGGAAACACTGGGCTTTCAGGCCGAAGTCAAACAGTTGCTCAACCTGATGATCCATTCGCTGTACAGCAACAAGGAAATTTTCCTGCGCGAATTGATCTCCAATGCGTCCGACGCCTGCGACAAGCTGCGCTTCGAGGCGCTGAACAATGCCGCGCTTTACGGCGATGATTCTGAATTGAAAATCCGTCTGTCCTTTGACAAAGCGGCGCGCACCATCACCATTGCCGATAACGGCATTGGTCTGTCGCGTGACGAGGCCGTTGAACATCTGGGCACCATCGCCAAGTCCGGAACGCGCGAGTTTTTCTCGGCACTGACCGGTGATCAGGCCAAGGATGCGCATCTGATCGGCCAGTTCGGTGTCGGTTTCTATTCCTCCTACATCGTCGCCGATAAGGTCACCGTGGTTTCACGTCGGGCCGGTCTGGAAGCCAATCAGGCGGTCTGCTGGGAGTCTGCAGGCGAGGGCGAGTTTACCGTCGAGATGGTTGAAAAGGCCGGGCGCGGCACCGAAGTCACGCTTCACTTGCGCGCCGAGGAAGATGAATTCCTGTCGAGTTGGAAGCTGCGCCAGACCGTGCGCAAGTACTCCGACCACATCACGCTGCCGATTCTGATGAACAAGGAAAAGTGGGACGAGGAGAAAAAAGAGCAGGTGGTTACCGACGAGGATGAAACCATCAATCAGGCTTCAGCTTTGTGGGCACGCCCTAAGTCCGAGATCAGCGACGAGCAGTACAAGGAATTCTACAAGCACGTTGCGCACGATTTCGAAGACCCGCTGGCTTACGTGCATGCCAAGGTCGAAGGCAAGCAGGAATACACCCAGTTGCTTTATATCCCGCAGCGCGCGCCTTTTGATATGTTTGACCGCAACGCACGCCACGGCATCAAGCTGTATGTGCGCCGCGTGTTCATCATGGACGATGCCGAGCAATTGATGCCGCTTTACCTGCGTTTCGTGCGCGGGATCGTCGACTCGAACAACCTGCCGCTCAACGTCTCGCGTGAGATCCTGCAGGAATCGCGTGATATCGAGACGATCCGCGGTGGTTGCGTCAAGAAGGTGCTGGGTCTGCTGGAAAGCCTGGCTGACAGCGACGACGCTGCCGAGAAAGAGAAATACGCCGGTTTTTGGAAAGAGTTCGGTCGCGTGCTCAAGGAAGGCGCGGGCGAAGACCACGCTAACAAGGAGCGTATCGCCAAGCTGCTGCGTTTCGCCTCGACCCACCTCGATACGCCGGAAGAAGCCGTTTCATTGGCTGCTTACGTGTCGCGCATGAAGGAAGGCCAGGAGAAGATTTACTACGTTACCGCCGAGACCTTTACCGCCGCCAAGAACAGTCCGCATCTTGAAATCTTCCGCAAGAAGGGCATCGAAGTGCTGCTGCTCTCCGATCGCGTCGATGAATGGGTGACCGGCAGCCTGACCGAGTTTGACGGCAAGCCGTTGCAGTCGGTGGCCAAGGGCGGTCTGGATCTGGGCTCGCTGGAAGATGAGGCCGAGAAGAAGGAAGCCGAACAGGCTGCCGACGAGTACAAGGAATTGCTCGACAAGATCAAGGCTGCGCTGGGTGACAAGGTCAAGGAAGTGCGCGTCACGCACCGTCTGACCGATTCTCCGTCGTGCGTGGTGGCGGACGAGCATGACATGGGCGGCAATCTGGCCCGTATCCTCAAGTCGGCCGGGCAAAAAGCGCCGGAAATGAAGCCGATCCTCGAGATCAACCCCAAGCATCCGGCTGTGCAGCGTCTGAAATATGAAGAGTCGCGCTTCGACGATTGGGCCAATCTGTTGCTTGAACAGGCTACACTGGCCGAAGGCGGTACCCTGGATGACCCGGCAGGTTTCGTCAAACGCATCAATGATCTGATGTTGGCATTGTCAGCCAAGTAAGTCGTTTCATCGTATTCGACGCAAGGCGTTTAAGCCTTGCGTTAAGGGCCCCACGAAACCAGTGAATTTGGTTTTCGTGGGGCCTTTTGTTTGCCGCCTGTTTGCTTTTGGCGTTGGGCTAGTGACGCAAGGCACTGCGTACCAAACCCAAGCATCTGCGCGCGTAAAAACGAGTTTGCGCACCCGGTCAGACTCCTGCGTGAAACTGGCGAGAAAGGAATGTATACACACTTTGAGTATATAAATACGCTTGCCATTTTGTAGAAGAAATCTATTGCCTGATTGGTTATTTTGCTATGATTGTCCGCGAGAATTATAAGAACAGATTGGTTTTTGCAAGATGTGGGTAACTCGAGCCCCGTATTTTTTCAGTAAGCAAGAAATTTTTATGCTAAAAAGATAACGGTATTTGTAGTTTGCTTGTCAGCGCTAAAACGGGGTTTGCGATTTTCACGGAACGCAGGGGAATAGAGAGGGAGGGGTGGCGATGCTTTGCCTTTTTATGTTCGCGCAGACGAGACGAGATGGCTCTCACCCATACCCTTCTGGTTCAGGCCTCAACGGCCTTGGCCAATGCCCCAAAGGTAGCCATTGAATACCTCGTTACCGGCACAGTTTTCCGGAATCGAGGAAAAACTCAGTAGTGCGTGGAGATTTTTGACCGGTGAGGAAAGACGTTTCCGCTTTTTTGAAGGGGTGGCTCAGCAAGAGCTGAAGGATGTTGATCGCCGGATTATGTTGCCGATTACCCTTCAAAATACCCGACATCAGGCCGCGATTGCCTTGTTGGTTGAGCGTGATGACGCAGAAAAACTGGCCGCCTCGATGTTTGGGGTTTCCCGACAGGATCTGCTCGAAGCGGATATCGCGGACGCCTGTGCCGAAGCGTGTAACGTTCTTTCTGGAGCGATTGTTGACTATTTAAGTGCTAATGATCAGGTTGAAATCGGCCTGCCGAAGTCAGTCGAGGCCGCGGGATACCAGTCGGTTTTGCTGACCAGTGTGATCAAGGCTTATTCTGAAGGACGGTCGGACAATCATCAGCTGACGCTAGTGATCTTTGATCCGTTGATAGAGTCGAAGCATCAGGAGAATGTGTAATGCAACGATTCATTGTTGTCGACGATAGTCGTGCCATTCAGGCCATTATTTGCCGGGCCATCACGGCAGGAGGCTATGGCAGGGATTCAGTGCATGTGGTCTCCAGCGGGATGGAAGCATTGGAGCTGGTTGAAACGATCAAGCCCGATCTGGTTATTACCGATTGGCATATGCCCGGCATCTCCGGCCTGGAACTGCTGCAAACCCTGCGTCAAACCGGTCATCAGTTCATCAAGGTCGGTTTGGTGACCACTGAGGTTTCTGAAGCGCGTATGGCCGAAGCGCGCAACAACGGGGTTGATTTTATTTTACACAAGCCTTTCAAGGATAGTGATCTGCTGGCAGCGATCGAGAAATCGGTGGGTTTGCCTTCGGCCTCTGATGAGTCAGCAGCACCCCTAAAGGAACATGAAATCATCGCAAGTGTCGATGAGGTGGAGAAAGTTTTGAATGCCACCTTGCCGGATACCGCATTTACCCTCAGCAAGGTCGATGCGATTCAGCTCGATCATTCCTCTCCGAAAGTATTGCTCGGTTTGTACTCGAAGCTGGAACAGAAGTCGGTCGATGCGCTGTGCATCATGGATATGGCTTGTGCCGGTCTGATTGGTTCTTCCATCCTCGGATACAATCTTATTCAGATGCAATCTGCGCTGACCACGGATAGCGGGCGCGAGGTATTGATGGATCCGGTGTCGGCCTTTCTCAGTGATGCTGCCGCCCTGTTCCCGTCGCGGGACAACAAGACTCACAAACTGGCACGCTCGAATGTCCTAGCCTTTGACATTGCTCCGCTTCAAAAGGCTCTACAACGCAATGCCGGCATGCAGGTCTTCGAATTGCAGATTCAGGGCTTTGGCCGAGGCCGTTTTGCCTTGCTGAAGTTGAACGTCTAGCAGCGACTGGATTGTTCAGACCACCTGTTCATGCCTGAAATCACTTGGGGGTTCTGTGATGCAGTTTGCTTCTAAGTTTTTTGAAGATGCTGTAATACATCTCGATTGGATGCAACTGGCAGCGATAGTCGTCACTCTTTCGGCGATAGTTTTCGTTGTTTTCTCTATCCTGCTGCTGCTGAGAATTTCCAAACGCACTGATGAAGGGTCTGTCGAGCTCAAGGGCTTATTGGATCATCTTCGTTCGGAGACTCAGGGTTTTCGGCTGGCCTCCGGCAATCTGAATTCCCTGATCGACCGCTCCACTACCGCCTTGGACAATCTTGAGCCTCGGCTCGGAGCCGTGTTTCGTGGGTTTCAAAATAACCTCAACAGGCCGCCGGTTTCACCCGAGTTGATAGCATTCGCTCAGGACGGTATCAATGTCTTGCAAACGGTGGCCGATACGTCGGTCGAAAACCTGGCCAAATGGCAGAGCGAAAATGCTTCTGAATTGAATCGTTTGTTGCTGCAGAAGACCAGGATGGAAGCCGAACTGAATGATCTGCGCGCCAAATTCCACCAAAGCGAACGTCAGGTCGTCGAGTTGAAACGACAGAATCATTCGGTTGCAGAGGCCGAATCAGCGACGGCTCAGTTACGTGCGCTTAACCTGCGCCTGGTCGCAGAAGCGCGGGATGCCCGTCGGCGCTTGTTGGAAACCGAAGTGAAATTTGAACCGGTGATCCAGGAGCTTCAGATGGCCAAGGCCCGCCTGGCGATTCAGGCGCGGCCGGATCATAGCGCCGATCAGACTGCGGAGCTGGTCGCCGGCAATAACGTGCAACGCGGGCGTATTGTCGAGCTTGAAACGGCAGTAAAACACCTGCAGACCAAGGTTCAGAGCAGCGAAGAAGAGTTGTCGCGTGCCTTGCGCGAAAAATCGTTTATCGAGGAGCGTTTTCTGCAGTTCGATGATGTCTCATGAGATGCCTTCTGATCCGGAGTTCCTGACGGGTCTGCCAGCGATTATTGACTCTGGCGTGGAAGTGCTGGTCCTCGGCAGCTTTCCCTCTCCCTCTTCTCTGGCCGCCCAGCAGTACTATGCCCATCGCCAAAACCAGTTCTGGCGGATTATCGCGGCGATCACCAGCAAGCCGCTGCCGGATCTTGATTACGCTTCGCGGGTTATCTGCCTGCTCAGGCATGGCATCGGCGTGTGGGATGTATATCGGCATTGTCGGCGCGCAGGGGCGCTGGATTCGGCAATCAAAACCGCCGTGCCGAATGATTTCACGACGCTTAAAACGGATGTGCCGCGTTTGCGGCGTATCTGTTTCAATGGCCAGGAATCGTCCAAATTCGAGCGAACTTTTCGCGAGCAGGGCTATGCAACTTACATTCTTCCTTCGACCAGTCCGGCTTATACCTTGTCTTTCGAATTGAAACTCGAGCGCTGGCGTGAGGCACTTCAACCGCATTCAGAGTGATGGATTAAATCCCTAGATAGGCTTTTTTGACCTCTGGGTTGCTCAGGAGATTCTCGGCACGATCTTCCAGAGTGATGGCGCCATTTTCCATGACGTAACCGCGGTGCGCGATCTTGAGTGCCTGGTTGGCGTTTTGTTCAACGAGGAAGACGGTGGTGTTGCTCTCGCTGTTGATCTTTTTGATGATCTCAAAGATTTGCTTGATGATCAGCGGCGCGAGTCCGAGCGAGGGTTCGTCGAGCAGCAGCAGCGATGGGCGCGAGAGCAGTGCACGCGAGATGGCCAGCATCTGCTGTTCGCCGCCCGAGAGCGTGCCGCCAGCCTGATGGCGACGCTTGCCGAGAATCGGGAAGCGTTCGAAAGCGTGTTCGATGTCGGCCTTGATCCCGGCCTTGTCGCGGCGCAGGAAAGCACCCATCTCCAGGTTTTCCAGTACGCTCATTTGCGGGAAGATATGGCGTCCTTCGGGAACCTGGCAAATGCCAAGACTGACAATGGCTTCAGCGGAAAGGCGCTGGATCGGTTGGCCGCGAAAAAGGATCTCGCCGTGACTCGGTGGTGTCACGCCGCTGATCGACATCAGTGTGGTGCTTTTTCCCGCGCCATTGGCGCCAATCAAGGTGACGATTTCGCCTTCGTTGATGGTCAGCGAGACGTTCTTCAGTGCCTGGATGTTGCCGTAATAGGTCTGGATGTTGCGTAGTTCAAGCATGGACTTCCTCGCCAAGATAGGCCTCGATGACCTTGGGGTTTTCCTTGATTTGGTGAGGCGTACCCTCGGCAATTTTTTTGCCGTACTCCATCACATAAATGCGGTCTGAGATGTTCATCACCAGCTTCATGTCGTGCTCGATGAGCAGGATCGCCAGCTTGTCCTCGTCGCGGATGCGCACAATCAGTTCGTCAAGCTCCTGTGTCTCCTGCGGGTTCATTCCGGCCGCCGGTTCGTCGAGCAGCAGTAGGAAGGGATCGGTGGCCATGGCACGGGCGATTTCAAGTCGGCGCTGGGCGCCATAGGACAGGTTGCGCGAGAACTCGTCAGCGAGGTCGGCGAGGCCGACCTTTTCCAGCAGTTGGTAGCTCCTGTCAACCGTCTCCTGCTCTTCGCGCCGCGTCTTGGGGCCGCTCAGGATGGCGTCGAGTATGCTGGTCGTGGTCCGGCAATGACGGCCGATCATGACGTTCTCCAGTACCGTCATGGCCGGGAACAGGCGGATGTTCTGGAAGGTGCGCGCCATGCCGAGCTTGGTGATGCGGCTCGGCTTCAGGCCGTTGATGCGCTGGCTGGCAGCCCCCGGAGGATGGATGGTGATGTCGCCGGCAGTTGGGGCGTAGATTCCGGTGACACAGTTAAAGAAGGTCGTCTTGCCGGCGCCGTTCGGCCCGATCAGGGCGACGATTTCGCCCGCGAAAATATCCAGTCCGACCGAGTCGATGGCGCGAACGCCGCCGAAATCCATGGTCAGGCCAGAAACCTCGAGTAACTTCTTGCCCTTATTTTCCGTCATTGTCGTGCTCCCCCTCGACGGTGTCGTATTCGTATTTGCGCCGCATGTCGTTGATCAGTCCCTGTGGCCTGAAAATCATCATCAGCACCATCACCGCACCGAACACCAGCATGCGGTACTCGGCAAAAGCGCGCAGGTACTCGGGCAGCAGCTTGAGCGCCAGCGCGGCGATGATCACGCCGAGGATGGAACCCATGCCGCCGAGCACAACCATCGCCAGAATCATGGCCGAATCCATGAAGGTAAAACTGTCAGGATTGATGAAGTTGTTGTGTGCGGCAAAAACCACGCCGACCAGACCGGCCCAGAAAGCGCCGAGAGCATAGGCCGAAAGCTTGGTGCGGGCCATGTCGACGCCCATCGCTTCACTGGCGATTTCGTCCTCGCGCAGGGCCATCCAGGCGCGGCCAATGCGCGAGTTCTTCAGCCGGTTGGTGACGAAAATGGTCAGCGCGACAAGGCCGAGCACGATGTAATAGGTGTAGACCGATTTCATGCGCCCGTCGAGGTCAATGCCGAACAACTCGGGCCGGGCAATTCCGGCGATACCGGCGGCGCCACCGAAAGCGGTGTCCCAGTTTTCCAGAACAATCTTGGTGATCGAGCCGAAGCCGAGAGTGACGATGGCCAGATAGTCGCCGCGCAGACGCAGGATGGGAAAGCCGAGCAGGATGCCGAAGAACATGCTGACGATTCCGCCGAGCGGCAGGCAGATCCAGAACCCGAGGTTGAAATGCTGGCCGAGCAGGGCGTAGGTGTAGGCACCGACGGCGAAAAAGGCCACATAGCCTAGGTCGAGCAGACCGGCGAGACCGACCGTAATGTTCAGGCCCAAGCCGAGCACGACGAAGATCAAGGCGCTGACCATGATATTGACGTGGTAGTAATTCTGCCCGGTCGAGACCAGCCAGGGGAAGACGAGGGCCAATACGCCGACGGCAATCAGGGCGCGGCGGCTGAGCACCGGGTCGTCGGCCAGGCGTTGGGCCAGCGTGTGTTTCTGTTTTTCCGGATGCGGCTCGCTGGCCGCTTGCGAGCGACGCGCAGCGCGACGCTCGATCGAAAACTGCCAGAACCAGGCGATGGCAAAGGCACACAGTCCAATCCAGATGACGTTTGACCAGCGCCATTCAACTTCCTGTTTGACCGTGTTGACCCGTACGACGACCAGCGGCAGCGTGAGAAACACGAACCACAGGCTGATGCCCAGAGAGCGTTTGAAGTGATTCATAGGCTACACCTTTTGTTTGACAGCTTTGCCGAGCAGGCCGGCAGGGCGCAGGATAAGGATCAGCACCAGCAGGCCGAAGGCAAAGACATCCTCGTAGGCACTGGAGATGTAACCGGCGCCGAGAGTCTCGGCGATGCCCAGGACCAGCCCGCCGAGCACCGCGCCGGGGATGTTGCCGATGCCCCCGAGAACGGCCGCAGTAAAGGCTTTGATGCCGGCCATGAAGCCGATGGCCGTATTGATCTGTCCGGTTCGTGACCCGATCAGCACGCCGGCAATGGCGGCGAGAATCGAGCCGATGATGAAAGTCCAGGTAATCACGCGGTCAACGTTGATGCCGACCAGGCGCGCCATGATCATGTCCTGCTGCGTGGCGCGCATGGCCTTGCCGATGCGGGTGAACTTGATCAAAACAGTGAGCGCAACCATGGTCAGTGTGGTGACAATCAGGATGATCAAATCGGCTGAACTAAGGAAGTCGGAGAAACTGGCCATGAATTCAAATTCTGGAATCAGTTCCGGGAAGGGCAGGAAATCCGGTGTCTGTACCAGTTGCACGTAGTTCATCAGGAAGATCGAGGCACCGATCGCGCTGATCAGTGGTGACAGGCGGGGTGCATTGCGCAGCGGACGATAGGCGATTTTTTCCAGGGTTATTCCGTAGGCGGCGGAATAAATCGCCGCGATAACAGCCGCCACCAGCAGTACTGTAAGTCCGCTGTAACCGCTATAGGTGAGCACGCCGGCAACGATAAGGGCGACAAAAGCACCGATCATGTAAATTTCACCGTGGGCAAAATTGATCAGCTGGATGATGCCGTAGACCATGGTGTAGCCGAGAGCGATCAGGGCGTAGATACTGCCCTTGACGATGCCGCCGCACAGCAGTTCGAGCAAATAATGAATGTCCATGGATTGACTGGTAGAGGTTGTTGAGAGCCCATGCCTGAATAATTTTGCGTGCAGAAAACTGCAAAGCAGGAGGGTTGAGCCGGGTAATAAAAAACGGGAGGGGGTCGGAACCCCCTCCCTGCTTGACTATTATACTACTCTGAGAGCTTACTTGACCTCGGCAAAGGCCCCGTTCTTGACTTGATAGACGGAGAAGCCAACGCCTTCGGCATCACCCTTCTTGTCGAACTTGATCGTTCCTATCGTCGTGTCAATCGTGCTGCTCCTGAGCGCTTTAGTCACCGCTTCATAGTCAGTACTGCCAGCCACCTTGATGGCATTCAATGCGGCCGCAGTAGCGGCGTGGGCCTGATCGAAGAAAGTGCCGGGTTCCTTGCCGATTTTGGCCTTGAGTTCAGCGTGCGCCTTGCTGTTCAGGGGGAGCTTTGAAACATCCTTCGGACCGGTGGCATACACGCCTTCGGCGTCCTTGCCAGCGATCTTCAGGAAACCGTCACCCTTGATGCCGTCAGGGCCGATAAAGGGGATGACGATTTTCTTCTTGTTCATCTGCGAGAGCAACTTCGATGCTTCCGGGTGGTAACCGCCGAAAACGATGACATCGGTGCCTTCCTTGCGCAACTTCTGGATGACCGCCGAGTAGTCCATGGCGCCGGTCTGAATGCCCTCGTACATCACCACTTGGGCTTTGCCGTTCTTTTCGATGGCGGCCTTGGCGAAATCGGCAAAACCCTTGCCGTAATCGCCCTTGTCGTGAATGACGGCGACTTTTTTGGCATTGAGCTTGTCGATGACAAAGTTGGCGGCAATCAGGCCCTGGTCGTCATCGGCGGCGATGGTGCGGAAGAAATTAGGATACTCACCGCTTTTGGTCAGTGCCGGGGTGGTGGCTGACGGACTGATGACGATGATCTTGGCGCCCTTGTAGATGCCGAGAGCTGCTTTGGTGGCGCCGGAGCAAATGTGGCCGATGACGATATTGACACCCTCGGAGACCAGCTTGGAGGCGACATTGGTGGCGATTTCCGGTTTGCATTGGTCGTCTCCAAGCAAGATCTCAATCTTCTTGCCGTTGATACCGCCTTTGGCGTTGATGTCAGCCACCACCATTTCGGCGGCCTCCTTGGTCGGCAGCCCGTAAGCGGCGAGATCGCCGGTGTGCGCGCCGGCAATGCCGAGCTTGATAGTTTCGGCGGCAAACGTCGATACCGAGAAGGCTGCAACGCATGCGGCGGCCGCGAATTTGATCAGGGTGGGTTTGTTCACTGTGAATGCTCTTTCAGATGAATGGACAATAACCGGGCAAAGGTATTTTAAAAACGCGGATGGGTCAAGATAAATACGTTTGTTATCAGTCGTCTCAGCGTTGATAGGGGAGTGTTAATGCGGCACGCGTGGATATACTGAGAATTTAATGCGCCTACCATTGATGTTATGTTCCATTTGCATCGTGGCGGGATTCCAGGAGATCGTGCCTGACTGCCCCGAGGCGTTGTGGCGCAGTGCCCGACGTGATCCACGCCTGCATCACGGCAGGTGAGCCAGCGGCCATGGCGGCATTCCGGTTGATCGGGGCGATGCTAATGCCCTCCGGCGGGAGGGACACCGGGTGGGCGATGAGCACCGACTGGATCAGGCGTGGATCCTCTGCACTGATCAGTTCGGCGCTACGCACACAGGAAAGGCGTCGGAGCACACGGGTGACCAGACTGGCCCGGTCGGCGCTGGCGTGAAACAGGATCAGCGCCGAAGCATGGCCATCGGGATTGAGCTTGTCAGCCGTGCTGTGAAAGGCTTCCATCTGCAATCCGCGTCCGGAAAAAACGTCGGCCACGCTGTGTGATGCACCGGGCCGGTCATATAGACCGATGGCGATGACGTGCAGTGGAAAATCGCCGGTGTTGATGCCCTCCAAATCACTCATGTGTCCACTCCCGGATTTTATTGATACAGCGAGCGCCACTGGCCTGCAACAGGGCAATTTCCTCGTTGCTAAGATCATCCCCCGGAACGACGCGACGTACCGCTCCCTCAAGGATCAGCCGGTTGCCAATCGGGCCGTGGATGCCGAGTTCGCCGCAATGCTGATACTGGGCGCAGATTTCCACCGCCCGTCCTTCGCACAGCGCGGTGACGAGTTCGACGGCGGCGGTGGCCGTTGCCGAGATGGTCTTGGCCTGCGAGTAATGCACCGGAAAAGGTTTGAGCGCCACGCGCAGGTCGGGCGGCAAGCGTGAAACCCGCTCGAGCGCATGGATCGGTCCGTTGACCGGATCAGCCATCATCGCCGACATCAGGGCTGCGTGTTCTGCGGCCAGTCGTTGGGGAAAGTCGGCGGATGCCGTGCCATTGCGCAAACGGGCGATGGTCGCCGTGAGTTCTTCGCTCTGCAGCCCATGAATGCGTACCGTTGACCACAGGGGGACCATGCCCAATCCATGTTCCCCGGCCATTGAGGCGTGCACTCTCTGACGACCGATGCCTAACTGGCTGGCGATTTCCCAGCGGAAGCGCTGCGAGTCACTGAAGGCACCCATGCCGAGAACATACTCACGCGGCAGGTGTCTGGAAAAAATATGTACGCCGAGTTCGACCGGATTGCTGACCACAATGACAATTGGCGGGTTGCCTTGGCGATTGCGAGCAACCGCTGCGGCAAAGTGTTCGAACAGTCCGGCGTTGGCCTGGCCCAGTCCGTCGCGGCTTTGCAGCTTGCCAGCATCGGCCGCATCAAGCGGAAGGGTGACGCCTGCAGTCATGACCACAATGTCACCGATGATATCGTCGGCATCGTCAGTGACATCGATCTCCGGGATGTTTTCGGCATAGGCATCCTGCAGATCGGCGCGCAGGCCGTGCAGGTAGCTGGGGCGACTGGATTTCGGGTTGCCGCCGACCAGTTGCAGCAACTCCCTGCGCCCTAGCACGCCTTCGCTGACCAGCCGGGTGACGATTTCACGGCCGCAGCCGCCACTGGCGCCGATGACCGAAATGTCCATTCGAGGTTCGTTCTTAGAGAGTCAGCAGGATGAACAGCAGGTGCGTTTGATCCCCCTACTTCTTGGCGGCAAGGATGTCCGCGACACACTGCTTGCGTTCCGCAGCTTTTGCCTCCTTACAGGCAGCTCGCGCTTGTTTGCGTGCTTCAACACGGGCTTTGCACTGTTCCGGGTTTTTGACCTGGCTGCAGTCCTTGGCGGCGCGCTTGCGTGGCTCGGCCTGCGGGGCCGAAGGCGGCGGTGGAGCTATTGAGGCAGCGAGTGCCGGCGCTCCGGGGACGCCTGCCGGACCTTGCTGGGCAACTGCTGGCGTAAGCATTAGCGCGCTGATCAGCGAAAATGTGAAGAGCAGAGATTTCATGGGATTCTCCGGAAGAGTCGTATTGGAAAATGGGCGATTGGTTATCGGTCGAACCGCTTGTCGTAGTGATCCCGATTGTAGCTGCACTTGCCAGCTGTGTGTAGTTCAAACGCGAACAAGCAAGCCCGTCGGCATTGAGCCGCCAGAGGCTTGTCGGGTATAGTGTCCGAATAACTTCACTGGAATGTCTCTCATGGCCGCTCAGACGGACAACTCCTTGCTTGAACATCGACTGACGATAGCCGAAATACTCGGTTTTCTCGTGGCTGACGGTCTCGTCGACAAGCCCGATGCCGATGCGCTGATTGCCGAGTGTCGCCTGAAGCGCCTGACGGCGCATCCGCTGGCGATTGTTGCTGACCAGAAATGGAAATCACGCCGTGCGCCGCATCGTCCGCTGACGCTTGACGATCTGGGCGAGTGGTTTGCGGCCAAGATCGGACTCGAGTACTACCATATCGATCCGCTGAAAATTGATTTCACCGCTGTCACCGATGTCATGTCGAGTGCCTATGCCACGCGCTTTGGCATTCTCCCGGTGCAGGTCAATGCCAGCGAAGTGGTTGTAGCCACGGTCGAACCTTTCTTGCGCGACTGGGAAAAGGAAATCCAGCCGATCATCAAGAAGAAGATTCGCCGGGTCTTCGCCAGCCCGGTCGATGTTGCGCGTTTCCTGGTTGAGTTTTATAACCTGGCGCGTTCAGTCAAGAAGGCATCGCAGTCGGGAGGGCAAAGCGCCGGGCTGTCGTCATTCGAACAACTGGTCGAGTTGGGCCGCAGCAACAAGCAGTTTGACGCCAACGACCAGCACATCGTCAACATTGTTGACTGGCTCTGGCAGTACGCCTTCGAGCAGCGCGCCAGCGATATTCACATCGAGCCCCGGCGCGAACTGGGCATCGTGCGTTTTCGCATCGACGGCGTTCTGCATCAGGTGTATCAGATTCCGATGAGCGTGATGGCGGCGATGGTCAGCCGCATCAAGATCCTCGGCCGCATGGATCTGGTCGAGAAGCGGCGTCCGCAGGACGGACGCATCAAGACGCGTACCGCCGACGGCCAGGAGGCCGAGTTGCGTCTGTCGACGCTGCCGACGGCGTTTGGTGAAAAGTTGGTGATGCGGATTTTTGACCCTGAGGTGCTGGTACGCAATTTTACTGACCTCGGCTTTTCCGACGACGATCAGGCCAAATGGAAAAGCATGTCGGAAAGTCCCAATGGCATCATTCTGGTGACCGGACCGACCGGCTCGGGAAAAACGACGACGCTGTACTCGACCCTCAAGCAACTGGCGACCTCAGCGGTTAATGTGTGCACCATCGAAGACCCGATCGAAATGGTCGAGCAGGCGTTCAACCAGATGCAGGTGCAGACGGCGATTGACCTGAGTTTTGCCGAGGGCGTGCGGGCGCTGATGCGGCAAGATCCGGACATCATCATGGTCGGCGAAATCCGCGATCTGGAAACGGCGGAAGTGGCGATTCAGGCCGCCCTCACCGGCCACCTGGTGCTCTCCACCCTGCATACCAATGATGCGCCAGCGGCGGTAACGCGCATGCTTGACTTGGGCCTGCCGTCGTACCTGATCAGCGCTACCGTGCTCGGCGTCATGGCGCAGCGCCTGGTGCGCGTGCTGTGCCCGAACTGCAAGAAAGCGCATCCGGCGACGCCCGAAGACGAAGCGCTATGGGATCGGCTGGTCGCGCCGTGGAAAGCCAATCGTCCTGTCCAGTTTTACCAGGCGGTCGGCTGTCTGGAGTGCCGCATGACCGGCTATCGCGGTCGAGTCGGCGTTTATGAAATCCTCACCCTGTCACCGGACATGAAGCAGGCCATCACCGAAAACGCCGATGTGGCCAAAATTCGCGATCTGGCCTACCGCGAGGGGATGAAACCGCTGCGAATTTCCGGGGCGATGAAAGTGGCGTCGGGAACAACCACGCTCGCCGAGGTGTTCAAGGTCGCGCCACCGTCCGAGCGCTCCTGACGGCCTTAGTTACGGTAACTGTCGGCCTCGAACGGCGGCTTGCGGCCGACCAGGCTTTCCAGTAACTCGAGTTCTGCGTCAGTGTGGTTGATGACCGACGCATTGACCATCATCGGCATCGAGGAATCGTGGTGAATGTATACCGGATGGTCATGGTGTTGCGTCTCAATGCGTTCAACATGACTTGGGTCGGCCTGTGGTGCCAATTCGGCACCACCGTAGCAGAGGCAGAAATAGACGCGTTGGGCTTCGGATTCGATATAGCATCCGGTACCGCGAATGCCGATGGTGGCCGTCGCCGTTTCGATGGTTTTCATGCCCTTGCCGAAGACCGAAAGAATCTTGCCGGTTAGCACGCGCATCACTTCGGCGGCGGCTCCGGAGAAGCTCACCGTGCTGTTCTCGCGCTGCAGGAAAGCATCCTGTCCGATGACATAGATGAGCTGGGCGCCTGAACCCGTAACGATGGTGTCGCCAGCGCCGATGGCCATGCCGGTTTGCGCGGCTTTGCCGTTGACCTGCACCTCGCCGGCGATCTTGAGCACTCCGGTCGGGCGGGTGCTGCTTTCGCCAGCCAGCGCGTTGCGGATCAGTCCGGTCAATCCGCTGCCGCCCAGTATGCCGACTGCAGCGAGTTTCTTAAGCGTTTTCCTTTTCTGCTGGCGATTCATCGGTATTCCTTTGGGACAAGATAAGGTCAGGGTTATCTGGCAGAAGTCCGCCGGATGCAGTCGAGGTACTGTTCGCCGTCTATCGTGCCACCATTTCGCTGGGCATGCCAGAGCGCTTCACCGAGGCATTCCATGATGGCATGCTCGGCCTGATGCACGTCGAGGCGGTCGCGCAATGACGTGTAGGCAGCGCGGATGCCCTGTGGCTGGTCGATGCTGATCTGGTCGGCAATGGCCAGATGCAGGGAAAGATGGAGAAAGGGATTCATCTGCCCGCCTTCGGGCGTGAACTCCTGTTCCACGGCCGCTTCCGGTTTTTCCAGCAGGGCGTGGTATTCCGGATGCTGCACGATCAGGTCGGCAGCAACCGTCTCGGCGCCTTCGAGGACCAGCCGTTCACGGTGCTTGCGCCAGGCCTCGCAGAAGAAACGGCGAACCTGCTCTCTTGATGGGTTGAACATTGTTGTTACGCCTTAAAAACAATTAACCACGGAGAGCACGAAGATCACGAAGAAAAACTTGAATAGAAGCGATGAGGCACCCTTTGAATCAGAGTAATAACGTATCTGTTTACATGCCTCACTCGGTGTCCTTCGTGCTCTTCGAGCCCTTCGTGGTTCAATCCAATTCTTTAGATCTACGTTTCCAGCGCACCGATCAGGCTCTTGATGTCGTCCACCCCGTTGGCGATCATCCACGACTCCATATCTTCGGCGATGGTTTGCGCTGCGCCGGGATTGATGAAGCTGGCGGTGCCGACCTGCACGGCGGTGGCGCCGGCGAGAATGAACTCGAGCGCATCGGTGGCGTTCATGATGCCGCCAATGCCGATGATCGGCACCTTGACCGCCTTGGCCACTTGCCAGACCATGCGCAGGGCCACCGGCTTGATCGCCGGGCCGGAGAAGCCGCCGGTGATGTTGGCCAGCACCGGGCGACGTCTTTGCAAGTCGATGGCCATGCCGATCAGTGTGTTGATCAGAGACAACGAATCGGCGCCGGCATCGACGCAGGCACGGGCCATGGCGACGACATCGGTGACGTTGGGCGAGAGTTTGACGATCAGGGGTTTATCGGTGGCTGCACGACAGGCGGCGACGACACTGGCGGCGCAGGCAGGGTCGGTGCCGAAAACGATGCCGCCCTGTTTGACGTTGGGGCAGGAAATATTCATTTCCAGCGCGCAGACTTCAGGGATCTCATTGAGCCGGCCGGCCATCTCGGCGTATTCGTCGATGGTGTCGCCAAAGAAATTGGCAATCGCTGGCGTATCGACGCTGCGCAGAAAGGGGACTTTCTTGGCGATGAAGGCCTCAATGCCGACGTTCTGCAGACCGATGGCGTTGAGCATTCCACCCGGGGTTTCGACGATGCGCGGGGTTGGGTTGCCGGCCCGTGGCTTGAGTGAAAGCCCCTTGGTGACGAAGGCGCCGATGGAGCGCAGATCGACATAGTCGACAAATTCCTCGCCATAGCCAAAGGTGCCGGAGGCGGTCATGACCGGATTGCGCAACGGGATTCCGGCCAGATTGACAGTCATATCGGGCTTCATCTTATTTCTCCCATTTCAGTTCGCTGGATTCAAAAACCGGCCCTTCGGTGCACACACAGCGAAAATCGGGTGTTGCCGGTGAATGCGTTTTGCCTTCGGCGACGCAGCCCAGGCAGGCGCCGACGCCGCAGGCCATATAGCCTTCGAGCGAGACCTGGCAGGGCAGTTGGCGCTCGGCGGCGATTCTGGCCACCGCATGCAGCATGGCGTCCGGCCCGCAGGCGTAGATCGTTGCCTTCTTGCCCGCAAGACTGTCGAGGTGCTTGTTCAGGGCGACGGTGACGTAGCCCTGCTCGCCGAGCGAGCCGTCTTCGGTCGCGGTGTAGCACTCAACGCCAAGGCGCTTGAATTCGGTGATGCAGAGAATATCGTCACGAGTCCGTCCGCCGGCAAAAAGTCGGACCGTCGATTTTCTCACTACCAGTTCCTTGGCCAGCAGGTAGAGCGGGGCCAGACCGATGCCGCCGCCGACAATCAGCTTTTCCTCGTCGGCACTGCCCGGATTGAATCCGGTGCCCAGTGGACCGAGGATGTCGAGCAGGTCGTTCTCGTGCAGCGAGGCCAGCAAGGCGGTGCCCTTGCCGACGACGCGGTAGAGCATTTCGAAAAATGCCTGCGGGATCGCGCCGCTCTGGGCCGGGGTGTGGATACCGACATCGAAAATGGCGAAGGGGCGGCGCAGCAAGGGATCAATCGCGCCGCTGATGCGCACCATGACAAACTGGCCGGGTGTGGCGGTCGAAAATTCCTGCGGCGCGGTCAAGCGGATGCGCCAGTAGCCGGGCGAGATTTCCACATTGGAAAGAATCATTGAGGTGAATTGCATCGTGGGTCTCCTGTTATGTCTGTCTGCGGATCAGCGCAGTCACTACCGCGTTTTCCAGCTGGCGATTGGCCTCACCCGAGCGCGGGTTGGCCGGAGCAATCTGTCCCGTGCCGTAAGTGCCGAGGATGGGCAGTCCGGGAAAACGTTGGCGCAGGACGTTCAGATCGCGGTCTTCGCCTGCGTAGAAATAGGGGCCTCGACCGATGCATGAAAACATCAGTGCTGCGTCGGGGGCGGGGATGCTTTCGGCCAGCCGATCTACGCACTGGCGCATCTCGTTTTCTGCGCTGTCGGGTTGGCGGATTACCCAGATCAGGAATTGACCCGGCTGGACACGCTCGGCGAGGGTCAGCGAGTGATCGGCGTTGATGGCGATGATCGGCGTTGAACGAGAGCCTGAATCGGTTGCGTCGATTGCGCTGTTTTCTGAATCCATTATTACGGCGGAAAACAGATGCAGCGGCAGGGGCTGCTGGCGGAATTCTTCGGGAAGGGCGTCCCTGAGGCTCTTCTCGGCGCTCTGGCCAGCGATTGTCTCCACATCGTAACCCGTGCAGCTTTCAATGGGCTGCGCTTTGCCGAGCCACTGCAGACCGGAAGAAACGCCGATGGCCAGCTCTGCCTCATTGAATTTAACGCTCAGTCGCTGCTGCTCGCTGAGGCGGCTTTGATGCCACACCGCCGGATGGGCATGCGCCGAACTGCCGGCGAAAGTGCCGGAAAAAGTGCTGCCAAAGCGCGTGGCGGTATCATCCCATTCGGCAGGGAAAACGCCACCTGCATAACTCAAGACCGGGCAGTGCTCTCCAGCGGGAAAGCCCAGTGTCAGCTCTCCCCCCAGTACCATGACGGCGGCGGCCGGGCGATCGAGTGCCCAGCCGGTTTCGGTGAGAACGCCGGAAGCGATTCCGCCAGCGACCTGGGTACATTGCGCCACGCGTGCGGCGGCGGTGACGGCGGCCTGAGCATGACGGGAAAACTCGGAGGTAAGGAACAGCAGAACGCTGTTGGCCTGCGTCAGCCCGGCTTTGGCCAGTGCCTGGTGAACGGCGTCCTCGACCAGCTGAGGGTGCGGTTCATTTCCGGTGATCAGGGCGGTAGCGAGGGTCATTGGGGGGGCTTGTTAGGATAAGCATTAAATTCTGGTTCTAACCACGAAGGGCACGAAGAGCACGAAGGTAAACATAATATAAGATCGAAACAGCAGGGCTTTACTTGAGAACGGATTTACAGTTCAGAGCTTTTCTTCGTGGCCTTCGTGTTCTTCGTGGTTAATTTCAAGATTTGTAAAGTTCGGTCTTCTCTTTGAATTCGCACAGGTCGGCAATCTCGCAGCGCCAGCATTCGGGCTTGCGCGCCTTGCACACATAGCGTCCATGCAGAATCAGCCAGTGGTGGGCATCACGTTTGAATTCTTCGGGTACGGATTTTAACAGTTTGAGCTCGACGGCCAGCGGCGTTTTGCCTACAGCGAGCTGGGTCCGGTTGGCGACGCGGAAGATGTGCGTATCAACGGCGATGGTCGGCTCGCCAAACGCCGTGTTGAGCACGACATTGGCGGTTTTCCGGCCAACGCCGGGCAGCGCTTCGAGGGCTTCACGGTCGTGCGGGACTTCGCCGCCGTGCTGATCGATGAGCTGGCGGCAGGTGGCAATGACGTTCTTGGCCTTGGTGTTGAACAGGCCGATGCGGTTGATATAGTCGGCCAGTCCGGCTTCACCGAGCGCGAACACCGCGGCGGGTGTCGGGGCGGCGGCGAACAGCCGGCGTGTGGCGAGGTTGACGCTCTTGTCGGTGGCTTGTGCCGAAAGGATCACGGCGACCAGCAGCTGGAAAACCGAGGTGTATTCGAGTTCGGTCGTGGGGGCCGGATTGGCGGCACGCAGACGGCGGAAGATTTCGGCGCGTTTGGCCGGATTCATCGCGATCTGAGCGGCCGGTCAGTGGCAGCCGGCGGCTGAGGTCGGCTCGGGGGTTGGGAGGTGGCGGCGGGCTGCCCGACTGGCCTCGAACCAATTTTTCGCGGCAACCATGAAGGCCAGTACGATAAAGGCCCCGGGCGGCAGGATGGTGACCAGGAAGCCGGGATATTCCTCGGGAAGCAACTGCAAGCCGTGCAATGCGGGAATGACCGACTCAATGCCGGAGAACAGCGTGCCGGCGCCGATGAATTCCCGCAAGCCGCCAAGCAGAGAGAGTGTCCACAGCATGCCGACGCCCATGAAGGCGCCATCGAACAGCGACTGGATCGGACCCTGTTTGGCGGCAAAGGCTTCGATGCGCGCCAATACGATGCAATTGGTGATGATCAAAGGAATGAAAATGCCCAGAATGTTGTGCATGTCGGGCATGTAGGCGGCCATGCACAGATCGACCACAGTGACGAGGGCGGCGGCAATCATGATGAATACCGGGATACGGATTTCATGCGGGATGAAATTGCGCAGGCAGGAGACGACAAAACCGGAAAGTCCCATGACGAAAATGGTCGCCATCGACAACATGAAACCATTGACCATGCTGGTGGTCATGGCCAGTAGCGGACACATGCCCAGCATCTGCACCAGACTGGAATTCTGCTTCCAGGCGCCGTTATTGAAAATTTCCTTGGTTTCTGCCCAGGTGATCATGATCCGCCTCGTTTACTTGACGTGCTTGGTGGCATAAAGTTCGTCGTGGTGTTCGGCGACATAGTTCAGTGTTTTGTGTACCGCCTTGACGACGGCGCGCGGGCTGATCGTGGCGCCGGCGATTGAATCAAAGTGCCCCCCATCCTTTTTGACCTTCCAGTCGCGCTCGGGCAGATTGTCCAGCGAGCGGCCTTCAAATTGCGTTATCCAGGGATGGGCCTTGTTCTTGTCCTTCTTGGGGTCGATATAGTCACCCAGTCCCGGTGTTTCCCGGTGTTCGGTCACGCGCACGCCGGTCAGCGTGCCATCGGCCTGTACGCCAACGAGCAGGCGGATCTTGCCGCTATAGCCATCCGTGGCGACAGCTTCAAGCACCAACGCTGCTGGCTGGCCGGACTGGCGTCCGCGATAGACGGTCGACACATCATCAAGCCCCAGTGCCGGAGTGGCAGGCAATTCGAGGGTGTCGCTGAGAAGATCGTTGTCATAGCTGCCGGCGGGCAAAACTTCACCGATCGAGCGCATTTTTTTGGCCATCGCCGAGGCGTCAATCGACGGTTTGGTCAGTCCGAAGACGCCAGCGAGAACCGCTGTAAATCCGATGGTGAACAGAAAAAGGATGATGGCGGTGCGCGTCGCCATTTTCGGAGCGGAAATCGGTTTGACCGGGTGCGTCATTTTTTCATGCCAAAAATGGGTGGCTGCGTGTACAGATCAATCAGCGGCACACAGATGTTGAGCAGCAGTACGGCAAAGGCAACTCCGTCAGGATAGCCGCCAAAGACGCGGATGAGATAGGCCAGAGCGCCAGCCGAGAAGCCGAAGATCAGTCGCCCCTTGTTGGTGGTGCAGCCGGAAACCGGGTCGGTGACGATGAAAAACGCGCCGAGCATCGAGCCACCCGAGAACAGGTGGAACAGCGGGCTGGCAAACTGCGCTGGATTGAGCATCCAGAGGAGTGTGGAGACCAAGGCCATACCGGCGATGAAAGCGAATGAGACGTGCCAGCCGATGACCTTGCGCTTCCACAGCCACAGTCCGCCAAGCAGATAGGCGACGCCGACCCATTCCCAGCCGCGGCCGGCAAAAGCGCCAAAGGTTTTGCTGTCGGCCAGCACGGCACTGACCGAGGTACTGCCTTCGCCGAGCTTGAGCGCGGTTTTCAGGGCGTCGAGCGGGGTGGCACTACTGATGGCGTCAATACGCGGGATGGCGCCAAAGACCAGCGCGATCTGATCGGCGAAGCTGGTATGCAATCCGGCGGGCGGCCACTGCGACATCAGCGCGGGGAAAGAAACGATGCATACGGCAAAGGCAATCATCGCCGGATTGAAGGGGTTCTGGCCGAGTCCGCCGTATAGATGCTTGGCAATGATGATGGCGAACAGTGAGGCGACGACAATCAGCCACCACGGGGCCAATGGCGGGAACGACAGGGCGATCAGCCAGGCCGTGACAATCGCGCTGCCATCGCCGAGAAAGAGCCCGAGCGGCTTCTTCAGCAGCTTCAGCATGAAGGCTTCGGCGAGCAGTGCCGAAGCCGTGGCAATGGCCAACTGCAGCAGAACGACCGGCCCGACCAGCCAGATGTAAGCGGCGATACCCGGCAGCAGCGCAACCAGCACCTGCAGCATGACGCGCTGAACGCTGACGTTCTGGGTGAGATAAGGCGGGGTGGTGAACTTCATTTTTCATCCCTCGGCGAACTCTGCGGTTCTGCGCTATCCAGGTCGAGCGTTGCTTGCAAAGGCGCACGCAGCGCTTCAATCTCGGCGATTTCCTGGCGCTGGGATACACTCAGGTCGTCGGTGTTTTTCGGTTGCACATTTTCGCGCTGCTGGCGGGCGCGTTCCATGGCCGCGGCGATGGCGGCCTTTTTGGCAGCTTCGGCATCGACCGGTGTTTCTGTGGCAGCGACGGTGGCGCTGTCATCGGCAGGGGCGACTTTCTTCTCAGCAGCTTTGGCGGCTGCAGCTTTGGCCAGACGCTGGGCTTTTTCAGCCTTTTCGCGTTCGTCACGTTCGTTGCGGAACTCAAAGCGCGCCTTGGCGGCCTCGGACATGTTCTTTTCCCGTTCACGTGACCAGATTTCGCTCTTGGCAAAGCGGAAGTACTGGACCAGCGGGATATGCGAGGGGCAAACGTAGCTGCAGCAGCCGCACTCGATGCAGTCGAAAAGATTGTATTCCTGGGTCTTGCCGAAATTCTTGGCGCGCGAGAACCAGTACATTTCAAACGGCTGCAATTCGTGCGGGCAGGCTTCGGCACAGGCGCCGCAGCGGATGCAGGGCATTTCCGGGGCGGGCGGCGGGAACAGGACGGGCGAGCTGGCGATGATGCAATTGGTCGCTTTGACCATTGGCGCCTCGAGGCTGGGGATTTCAAACCCCATCATCGGTCCGCCCATCAGATAGCCGTTGATATCGGACTTCGGTTGTGCGAGGGCGATCACTTCCTTCAACGGAGTGCCGAGCAGAACTTCCCAGTTGCGTGGTTTGTCGACATTGCCGGTGAGCGTGATGATGCGCGAGATGAGCGGTTCGCCAAAGGCCAGTGCACGCCACGCCGAGTAGGCGGTGGCGACATTGAAGCACTGCACGCCCATTTCCGGCGAACGTTTGCTGGCCGGGACTTCCTTGCCGGTCAGCACGCGGATCAGTTGCTTGGCGCCGCCAGCGGGATAGCGCGTGGGCACGGCAATGACGGAAAAATCGTGGCCGAGTTTTTCGACCGCCAGTTTCATTGCGGCGACGGCTTCGGGCTTGTTGTCTTCGATTCCGATCAGGACCTTCTTGGGCTTGAGCAGGTCGCGGAATATCGCGACGCCGCGCACGATGCCTTCAGCGCGCTCGCGCATCAGCATGTCGTCGCAGGTCATGAACGGCTCGCATTCGGCGCCATTGATCACCAGCGCGTCCATCGGTACGGTTTTTGCGGCGGTCAGTTTGGCATGACTGGGGAAAACGGCGCCACCGAGGCCGACGACCCCAGCATCGCGCAGCAGTTCGCGAACACGTTCCGGTGGCAGCGCCTGGTAATCGACAGGTTGCCGTTCAATCCACTCGTCGCGGCCATCGGGTTCGATGACCACGGACAGCGTGGGCAGACCGGAGGGGTGGGCGGCGATGCGTTCCTCGACCGCCAGGACGGTCCCGGAGGTGGGCGCGTGGACGGCTGCCGAGACCCATTTGTCGGCGTTGCCGATGCGTTGTCCCTTGAGTACCCGGTCGCCGGCGCTGACCAGGGGGAGCGTGATGCCGCCAATACTCTGGTGCAGCGGGACGATCAGAATCGACGGCAGCGGTGCCGTGCAGATCGGGGCCTGCACCGACGGTGTCTTGTTGGTGTCCGGCTTGACGCCGCCCTTGAATTTGAAAAGTTTCTGGAGCATTCGGTTTCTCAGTGAGTCAGGCCGTGCGCCTGATTTCGAATACCGGATATTTCCATTTCCAGTTGTCGATGTTCTCGGTGATCACTTCCATGCGAATACACTCGACTGGGCACGGCTTGACGCACAGCTCGCAACCGGTGCATAGGGATTCGATGATGACGTGCATCTGTTTTGCCGCACCGACGATGGCGTCGACCGGGCAGGCCTGAATGCATAAGGTGCAGCCGATACAGAGCTGCTCGTCGATGATCGCCAGCTGTTTCGGTTTTTCTTCCGCGTCGAGCGCTTTGACTTCGCGGCCGAGAAGGTCGGCAAGTTTGCGTACACCTTCCGCGCCACCTGGGGGGCATAGATTGATATCGGCTTCGCCACTGGAGATTGCTTCGGCGTAAGGGCGGCATCCCGGGTAGCCGCACTGGCCGCATTGGGTTTGTGGCAGGAGGCTTTCGATTTTTTCGACCAGCGGATCGCCTTCGACCTTGAATTTGATCGAAGCCCAGCCGAGCGCAGCGCCCAGCACAACGGCGCCGAGCGCCATGATCAGGATAGCGGTAATCATTACTGGTACTTGTCCAGTCCGGCAAAGCCCATAAACGCGAGACTCATCAGGCCTCCGGTAACGAGCGCGATGGCCGTACCCTTGAAATAGGCCGGGATGTCTGCGCCTTCAATGCGTTCGCGGATTCCGGCAAACAGAATCAGTGCCAGCGAGAAGCCCACTGAACTGCCAAAACCGAAGAGCAGGGATTCAATGAAATCGTATTTGCTGCCCAAGGCCAGCAAGGGGATCCCCAGTACGGCGCAGTTGGTGGTGATCAACGGGAGATAGATGCCGAGGACCTGATGCAGCATCGGGCTGGTCTTCTTGACGATGAGTTCGGTCAGTTGCACGACCGCAGCAATGGTGACAATGAAGGAAAGCGTACGCAAATAAATCAGATCAAACGGGACCAGCAGGTAGGCGTCGATGATGTAGCTGGCGCCGGTGCCGATGGTCAGCACGAAGGTCGTCGCTGCTCCCATGCCGAACGCTGTTTCCAGTTTTTTGGAAACACCCATGAACGGGCAGAGGCCGAGAATCCTCACCAACACGACGTTGTTGACCAGGACAGCGCCGATAATGATGAAAAGATAATGGGTCATGTTGATCTAAATAAGGCGGGGGGAAGCGGATGCGCCACAGGGGTGCGGCAAACTTCAAGCCCCGGAATTATCCGCGTTTATCGGAAACCGATCAACCCTGCTGGCAGTATCGCTATAGGGAGCGGTGATTTTTTCGCGCGGCTCAGGGCGCAGTATTTTTTCGTTCCAGCCAGCGCAACAGGGTGGCGAAGAGCGAATCGGGATCAAAGGGTTTGCTGATGAAGTCGTTCATCCCGGCCGTCAGGCAGCGCGCCTTGTCTTCGGCAAAGGCGTTGGCCGTCATGGCCAGGATCGGGGTGAGGCGATAACCCGGCAGCTCGCGGATCTGCTGCGTCGCTTCCATGCCGTCCTGACGCGGCATCTGCATGTCCATCAGAATCAGTGCATAGGACGTGGCGGTGGCCTTACGCACCGCTTCAGCACCATCCTCGGCGGTGTCGATGAGCAGGCCGCTGTCCTCGAGAAACATCTGGGTGACTTCGAGGTTCACCGGTTCGTCATCGACAATGAGAACCGCTTTCCCGGCATGACGTTGGCGGATCAGGTGTTCGGCATTTGTGATGCGTACCGGCTCGATGAGCTCCTGACTGTCGGCTTTCTTCAGGCAAACGGTGAACCAGAAGGTGCTGCCGACGCCAAGGACGCTGTCGACACCGACCTCGCCGCCCATCAGTTGGGCCAGTCGTTGGGTGATGGCCAGGCCGAGCCCGGTGCCACCGTATTTGCGGGTGGTCGAGTTGTCGGCCTGTTCAAAGGCCTGGAACAGCCGCTGCACGGTGTCGGGGGCGATGCCGACGCCGGTGTCCTGGACCTCGAAGCGGATCGTGGTGTGTTCGGCACCATCGTCGTGGATGCGGGCACGCAGGGTGACGCTACCGTGCTCGGTGAATTTGAGGGCGTTGGTGGCGTAGTTGAGCAGGGCTTGCTGGAGGCGGGTGGGGTCGCCGCGCAGGAGGCCGGGGAAGCGGTCGCTTTCGATGGCCAGGGTGAGATGCTTGGCCTGGGCGCGTTCGTTGAGGATTGAGCGGACGTTGCCGAGCAGACTGTTGATGCTGAGCGGGAGGTCATCGAGCCGGAACTTTCCGGCTTCGATCTTGGACAGGTCGAGGATGTCGTTGATCAGCGCCAGCAGGTGTTCGGCGGCGGTGTCGATCTTGTCGAGGCGGTCGGCCTGCGCCGAAGTGACGCCACTGCGGCGCAGGAGATGCGCCATGCCGAGGATGGCGTTCATCGGGGTGCGGATTTCGTGGCTCATATTGGCCAGAAAGGCGCTCTTGGCACGGTTGGCGGCTTCGGCCACATCCCTTGCGTCGACCAGCTCGACGGTGCGCGAGATCACCAGTTCGGCCAGATGGTGACGGTGCTGCTCGAGTTCCAGCTCGGCGTGTTTGCGGTCGGTGATGTCAATACCGATACTGGCCGTGCCGACAATACGCCCCTGTTCATCGCGCAAGACGGTGTTGTCCCAGACGATGGTCAGTCGTTCGCCGCGACGGGTGAGGATCTCGTTTTCAAAATTGGAGGCAATCGAACCGTTGACTAAGCTTTCTGTAAATAATGCCTTAACTTTCTCGACGACGTCTGCTGGCAAGAAGACTTCGAACCAGTTCCGGTCAATCACTTCCTCACGCTGCCAGCCGGTCAGTTCGAGCAGAAAATCGTTGCAAAAAGTGATCCGGCCTTGCGTATCCAGCATCAGTGAAAGTAGATGGACGTCAGAGAGCAGGTCGCGGAAGCGGCGTTCGGATTCGAACAGCGTTTCCTCGGTGGCGAGGCGCTCGAGTTCGCCGGCGGCACGCACGGCAACCAGTTTGAGAATGCTTTCGGCCAATGTGCGGTCGTCCAGCGGGGATTTTCCGATCACCGCGATCAGTCCGATGGGTTGGCCGGTATGGCTCCACAGGGTTACACCGATATAGCTTTCGGCGGACAGGTCATGAAGCACCTGGTCTTCCGGAAAACACTGGCAGACGCCGACCGGGAAACAGCAGACTTCGTTGCCGACCACGTCGCCACAAGGGGTGTCTTTGAGCGCGTAGGAAACATTGTCCTCGAAATGATCGTCACACCAGATGGCCAGGGTTTGCGCCTTCAGTCCGTCGCCTTCGAGGCGGTCGATACAGACGTAGAACATGCCGAGTGTGGTCGAGAGAAATTGCGCCAGTTCCTGAAAGAATGACTCGGTCGAGGGTTGGCTAATGGTGCGGGCCAGAAAAGACTGAACCTCTTCGAGTTTTTTTCGCGCGGTTACGTCGGAAAAAATGCAGGCGAACTGCCTTACCGCAGGGCGGAAAGCCATGACCTCAAAGTGCTTCTTCAGTGCTTCTGCGTAGTTCTCAAAAAAAGCCGGCTCTCCGCTCAGGGCGACCTTGCCGTAGGTCTTGATCCAGTGCTGCTCGGTGTTGGGCATGACTTCCAGCACCGTCCGGCCGACAATGTTCTCGGCCCGCAGGCCGGTCAGACGCTCAAAGGCTGGATTGACTTCAAGAAAACGGTAATCGACCGGCGCGCCGTCGGCGTCGAGAATGATCTCGTGCAGCGCAAAACCATCGAGCATTTCGCGAAACAGTGTACGGTATTTCTCTTCACTGTCCTGCAAGGCGGATTCCCGGTTGGCCAAGGTTTCCAGCAAACGGTTGAAGCCGCTGACAAGATGGCCGATTTCGTCTTGACGGAGAATGGGCAAGGGTTGCAGGGCTTCATTGGATTCGGTCAAAGTCGCCAGTTTGCCCATGGTTGAAAAAACCGGTGAGAGCTGTCGTTTGACCAGCCACCAGCACAGGCCGGTGGCCACTACGGTCAATAGCAGGGTGAGCAGCAGCATGCGCTGTTGCATATCGTAGATAGGTGCGAAGGCCTCCGCAGTGGGCAGGGTGGTCGCGAGATACCACCCGTTGGCTGGAATAGTGACATTTGATGCCAAAACTTCGCTGCCCAGGGGGTTAACGAACACGCGAGTAAAGTTCTGGGTGTCAATGAATTGATCCAGCGTTGGACTGATACCCTTGGCCGGAAGGGTCTCCATGACCCGGCGTTTGTCGGTGGCGGTAATGATCAGCCGCTGCTGCGGTGAAACCAGCAGATAGCCGCCAGTCTTGCCGTAGGCGCTGTTTGAAATGTCGTCGAGAAAGTTCGGCTGGCCGAGATTGATGACTCCGGCCAGTGCCCCGATGACTTGCCCTTGCACATTACGGACGGGGGCGGCCATGCCGAAAACCGGGGTCTTCAATTGTTTTCCCATGACCGGGTGGCCAATCGAGGCCTTTCCTTCGCGGAGGGCCGTGGAGATGACATCCACGTCCATATAATTGATGCCAACCCGTTGGGCAGTGGGGATGGAGTCGGCTATGGCCGTTCCCTTGATATCGTAGGCAATGATGCCGGCATTGAACAGGGATTGCGAGACTTGGTGCTCGTCGATAAACGTCTGTATAGTTTCGAGTGAATTCATCTGGGGCTGTCCCAGCATGTGAGACAATCTTTCCAGAGACTTGATGCGTCCTTCGAGTTCGTGATTGATCTCTGCGGCAAGGATCGTCGTGGTCGAAAGTTGCTGCTCGCCCAATAAACGCTCCATATCCTGGCGCAGCATCTGCGTGGCGAAAAACGAAAGAATCCACAAGCTGCCGAGGAGTAAGAGCAGCGTGATGAGGGGTATCCTCGTCTTTAGCGACTGGCTTGGAAAGATTTTGCTCGGCACCGGATGGTCCTATCCCTATGTAATAAGCGATACCAGGTTCACCATACTACTCCATTTGTATTGCTCGGCGACTTCCCGGTGGCCGCCTACGGTCGTAGGTGCTCCAACGTATGCCATTGACCGTCAATCAGTTGCTCGATCGGCCGGAAATTGGCCTTGTAGGCCATCTTGCGGCTGCTCCGAATCCAGTACCCGAGGTACAGGTAGGGCAATTGCAATAGCTTGCACTGGGCGATTTGCCAGAGGATGTTGTAGGTGCCGAAGGTCGCTCCGGCGACGTCCGGGTCGTAGAAGGTATAAACCGACGACAGGCCGTCAGTCAGCACGTCGATGATGCTGACCATGCGCAGGATGCCGTTATCACTAAATTCAACCAGTCGACTATCAACCCGGCTTTGCAGCAGGAAGTTCGCATACTGTTCGTGATCGTCCTGATCCATGCCGCCCCCGGCGTGACGTGCGGCCTGGTAGCGCAGATAGAGCTGATAGTGTTCGTCGCTGTGCATCAGCGGCATTTCGCGGACTGTCAGATCGGCATGCGCCTTAAGTGCCCGCCGCTGGGTGCGGTTGGGTACGAACTGTGCGACGGGCAGGCGAACCGGAATGCAGGCCTGACAACCCGGGCAGTCCGGACGGTAGGTGAACAGTCCGCTGCGGCGAAAGCCACGGTGTACCAACTGGCCATAGATTTCTGTGCCGATTAGGTGCGGCGGCGTGGCGACCAGCGAAATGGCCTGTTCGCCCTTCAGGTAGCTGCACGGATAGGTCGCGGTGCGGTAAAACTGCAGCAGCGAGAAGGGCAGGTCGGAGTCGTTGAGGCGTGACATCGATGAGGGTTACCTTTGAAACTACCGTTTTAACCACAACGCACACTAAGGTCACAACGAAAAAATCTTTTCAGATCAGTGGGTGAGTTTGCAGTGAGCGTAGAAAATTAAGCTGAATACGGATTTCGTTGTGTCCGTTGTGTCCGTTGTGTCCGTTGTGTCCGTTGTGTCCGTTGTGGTTATTGCCATTTATTGGGAAACCCAGCTCCTGCAGGCGCCGTCAACCGGCCAGCGGCCGCTGAGCGGCGGGATGGCGATCAGTTCCTGCAGGCGTTCGATAAACACGCTGCGCGGGATTTCTCGGGCGCCAAGTGAGGCCAAGTGGGGTGTATTCATTTGACAATCGATTAGTCCGAAGCCTTGTTCATCAAGGAAGCGGGTCAGGTGGGCGAGGGCGATTTTCGAGGCGTCGATGACGTTCGAGAACATCGATTCTCCGTAAAACATTTTGCCGATGGCCAGACCATACAGTCCTCCGACCAATGTGTCGTCTATCCAGGTTTCGACCGAATGGGCGTACCCGAGTTCAAACAGTTGGGCATAGGCACTCTGCATCTCACGGGTGATCCAGGTGCCCTGTTGACCTTTGCGGGGAGTGAGTGCGCAGGCACGGATGACCGCCGTGAAATTGCTGTCGAGGCGGATCTGGTAGTTTCCCTGGCGTAAGGTCTTGAGCAAAGAGCGCGAGATTTTGAATTCGGCGGGGGGGAGGGTCATTCTCGGGTCAGGACTCCACCAGAGAATCGGCTCGTCGGCCGAATACCAGGGGAAAATGCCCTGCATGTACGCCTGAATGATGCGCTGCGGGGATAGGTCGCCGCCCGCGCAGAGCAGGCCGTTCGGCTCGCCCAGAGCGCACTCGAGCGGGGGGAACGCATCCGCGGTCTCAATCCAGGAGATCATTCTTTTGCGCGAAGTGTTTTATGCATAGGGATGAGTTCGGTGGGGCAGCCGGTTTCCTCGGGTTTGAAACAGCCATGGGCCGGGGAATGATAGCCAGTCTGATTCGCCCTGTATATGCAGGCCATAAAAAAGGACGCCATGGCGTCCTTGATCAGGGTAGGGGAGATGGTTATTGCTGCTCGACGATGCGGCGGGCACCATTGTAGCGTTTGACCCAGTAGCCCTGGCTCATGTCCTCGACCCGGACTTCGGCGCCGGTGCGCGGAGCATGCACGAAACGGTTGTCGCCCAGATAAATGCCGACATGCGAAAAAGCGCGGCGCATGGTGTTGAAGAACACCAGATCCCCAGCCTTGAGTTCATTCCGGTCGATGGTATCGCCGACCTGGCTTTGCTCTTTGGCGGTCCGGGGCAGTAGCTTCCCGATCGATTCCTTGAATACCAGCTGAACAAAGCCGCTGCAATCGAGTCCACTGTCCGGATTGGTGCCGCCACGGCGATAGTTGATGCCGACCAGCTCCAGCCCTTTGAGGATCAGATCCTGCGCGCTATTGGTATAGCGCTCGAGCAGGGAGAGTTCTTCGGAGGCTTTTTGCGCCTGTTCGATAGCATGCGCCGCGCCGATGCCGGAAAGGGCAATGACGATGGCGGCCAGCAGGGAGGTGACGGTTTTGTTACAAGACATGGGGGCGGAATTTAAGTGAAAAACACCGGGGTGTAAACCTCTAGGGGTTGATTTTGCCAGTCATAATCATTTGAAATGTGACTAAGGCTATGAAAAATAAGGGAAATTAAAATGCATGGCGATGCGCTAATATACTCTCTGTGAAGAGGGTTTTTCCAATAGACTTATAATTTGTAAGCGGACTCTGGGTGTGCGCTCGAGGGACGTTCTTAAATGTTGTTATCAACTCACAGGATGAATATTGTGCCCATTAAGCCTTTCAAAGCTTTTCTCATCGAAGACATCGAAGGTAAAACGAAAAGCGGGTTTGTTACCCTTGACGAAGCTCAGCTGGATGCTGGCTCGGTGACCATTAAAGTCGCTTATTCCAGCGTCAATTACAAGGATGCGCTGGCCGCCACCGGCATGGGGCGTATTGTCCGGCGCTATCCCTGTGTCGGCGGAATTGACCTGTCCGGGGTTGTCGAGAGTAGTTCGGATCCACGCTTCAAACCCGGCGATCAGGTGCTTGCTACCTCGTTTGATATTGGTATTGCCCATCACGGTGGCTATGCCGAGTATGCGCGCTTGCCTGCGGACTGGGTGCGGCCGTTGCCTGCTGGGCTGTCCCTGCGGGAGGCCATGGCGCTCGGTACGGCCGGGTTTACTGCAGCACTGGCGATTGTTCGCATGGAAGAAAACGGTCTGACGCCGGACAAGGGGCCGGTCATCGTGACCGGGGCGACCGGTGGGGTCGGTGGCCTGGCCGTCGATATGCTCGCCAAGCTCGGATACCAGGTCACGGCGCTGACCGGGAAAGAAGCTGAGTTTGATTATCTCAAGCGTCTGGGGGCGGCCGAAGTGATGTTCCGTTCGTCACTCGATCTCACGCGTATCCGTCCGCTCGACAAGGCCTTGTGGGCCGGTGCGGTGGATAGCCTGGGTGGCGATGTGCTGGCTTGGATTGCCAGTACCATGAAGCCAGCGGGTACGATGGCCAGTATTGGCCTGGCCGCAAGCGCCTCGCTCAATACGACGGTGATGCCCTTTATTTTGCGCGGTGCTTGCCTGCTGGGCATTGATTCCGTGTTTGCCGGAGAGCCTTACCGTAGCCAGGTCTGGCAACGCCTGGGAAGCGATTTGCGTCCACGGAATCTGCTTGAAATGACGCACTTGATTGGTTTTGACGAGTTGCCCGGGATCTTTGACAGCTTTATGAAAGGAACCGCGCGTGGTCGCGTGGTTGTCGAGATTGCTGGCGGCTAGCCGCCACGTGACGATGATTTTTTTATAATGGTACGGATCTGACGGAGTCGACTATGGATATTCCCAGCACTCTGCCGCGTATTTTGATTGTTGACGAATCGCGCATGGCGCGTGCGCTGATCATCAAGAACTTAAGTGATCAGTATAGCTTCCGTGAGGAGGGTGACGGTGAATCGGCGTGGCAGGTTCTGGTCCTGGATAGTTCGATCCAGCTGGTGATCTGCTCGCTTTCTCTGCCGGTGCTCGATGGGGATGGTTTGCTGGTTCGCGTGCGTTCCTCGCGCCTGCCTCGAATTTCCCAGATGCCGATGTTGATGATTTCAGGTGACAACCATGAAATGATCGAACGTGTCCGCTTGCATGGTGCGTCCGATGTCATTAGTCGGGAAACCGTGGCCGCGGATTGGTTGCCGCGTATTGCCGCGTTGATTCTGCACGCGAAAGAGGGTGCCCGGCCACAAGAGAGTGTTGACGAGCGGGTACTTAACCCCGAAACCGGGCTGTTTACCCGTAAATACGTCGAGTTACAGGCGCTTCAGGCGATGTCGCATGCCTTGCGGCATCGCGGGCAAGTCAGTGCCATGGTGATGTGCTTTGATCAGGTCGATGCCTTGCGTGAAGAACAGGGCGTTGAAGCACTGGCGCAGCTGGAGAAACGTTTCGCGGCCATTCTGTCGAGCAAGATTCGCCAAGAGGACAGTCTTGGACACTATATCGGAAACCAGCTAGTGGTGCTGTCACCCGGCACTCCGCATCCTTCCTGCGAGTCGTTCGGGAATCGTTTGCGGAAAGCGATTCAGGAGGCGAATATCGTCGTTCACGGGAAGCGATTGAACTTGTCGGTAAGTATCGGTGTCAGCAATAGTCCTGTCGACGAAGTGGCTTCTTCCGGTGCCTTGATCGAATTGGCGGCGTCGCGCCTGAGTGCGGCGCAGCAAGAAGGAGGGAATCGGGTGGTGGGCTGTGCGGTGAAGGGCTCGGCCGTCAGTGCGCTACCTTCGATCGAGCGGGCGATTGAGCTGATCACTTCCGGGCGGGAGAACGAGGTCTTGCCGCACCTGGACGCGTTGATGAATCAAGCCTTACCGTTGTTGAAATTGTTTGAGCAAGAGTTTAAATTGAATTTGCTTAGTACCGATGTTGAACAAGAATCGCCTGACCTGGCGCGGGAAGATAAAGATGCCGGGCAGAATTAGAGGGTATTCACAGTGATCGCAGTCCTTCGCTTGCTGTGAATGCGCCCTAGCCTGATGAGTGCAGGGAGCTTTATTACAGCGACGAGGACTACGTATGTCGGCAATCAAGGAGTTTCACCAGAAATCCATCGATAATCCAGATGCTTTCTGGGCAGAAGAAGCCAGGCGGATAGACTGGCATAAACCATTTACCAAGACGTTGGATTTTTCCCGGCCGCCGTTCGCCAAGTGGTTTGTCGGCGGGGAAACCAATCTTTGCTACAACGCGGTCGATCGACATGCCGCCAAGCGCCCCAATGACCGTGCAATGGTCTTCATTTCCACCGAAACCGATAGTGAGATCGTCTATTCCTTTGCTGAGCTGAAAAAGGAAGTGATGCGCATGGCCGCTGTCATGCAAAGTCTCGGCGTCGGCAAGGGTGATCGGGTGCTGATCTATATGCCGATGATTCCCGAAGCCACTTTCGCCGTGCTGGCGTGCGCCCGGATCGGGGCGATTCATTCGGTGGTTTTCGGCGGCTTCGCTTCGGCTTCGCTGGCGACGCGCATTGATGATGCCACGCCCAAACTGATGATCTCGTCAGATGCCGGAATGCGCGGCGGCAAGGCCGTGCCCTACAAGCATCTTCTCGACGAGGCCATCGTTCTGGCCAAGCACAAGCCGGCCAGGGTGCTGATGGTCGATCGGGGTCTGGACCAGGAGTTCAGCAAGGTTGTCGGTCGTGATGTTGACTATGCGACCTTGCGTGAGCAATTCATCGATGCCGAGGTGCCGGTGACCTGGCTGGAGTCATCGGAGCCCTCTTATATTCTGTATACCTCGGGAACGACGGGCAAGCCGAAAGGGGTGCAGCGTGACACCGGCGGTTATGCCGTGGCCTTGGCCGCGTCGATGCAGTACATCTATTGCGGCGGCGAAGGCGAGACGATGTTCTCGACCTCGGATATCGGCTGGGTGGTGGGTCACTCGTACATTATTTACGGGCCGCTGATCGCCGGCATGTGTACGATCATGTACGAGGGCACTCCGCTGCGGCCCGATGCCGGTATCTGGTGGCAGATCGTCGAGAAATACAAGGTCAATGTGATGTTCTCGTCGCCGACGGCGGCCCGTGTTCTGAAAAAGCACGATACGGCGTTCATGCATAAGCACGATCTGTCGAGTCTGAAGCACCTGTTTCTTGCTGGCGAGCCGCTCGATCAGCCGACGCACGAGTGGATGACCCAGGAGCTTGGTTTGCCGGTGATCGATAATTACTGGCAGACGGAAACCGGTTGGCCGATTCTGTCGGCCATGCCGGGCATCGAAAAAACCGAAATCCGCTACGGTACGCCGAGTTTTCCGGTCTATGGCTACAACCTCAAGGTGTTCCGTGAGGATGGCACGGTCTGTGATCCCGATGAAAAAGGTATTGTCGGTATTCTTCCACCTCTGCCGCCAGGTTGTCTGTCGACGGTGTGGGGCGATGACGAGCGATTCGTCTCGACCTATTTTTCGCTGTTCAGGGAGCCGCAGGTCTATTCCTCGTTCGACTGGGGAATCAAGGACAAGGACGGTTATCACTACATTCTGGGTCGCACCGACGATGTGATCAACGTTGCCGGGCATCGCCTCGGGACGCGCGAGATCGAAGAGGCCATTCAGGGGCATCCTTCGATCGCCGAAGTGGCGGTCGTCGGCGTGGCCGACCCGCTCAAGGGGCAGATACCGATGGCCTTTGCCGTGGTCAAGGATGCGGCGATGATTTCCACGCCCGAGAAGCGGACCGCTCTGGAAAAGGCCGTACTCAAACAGGTGGACGACAATCTGGGAGCCATTGCCCGGCCGAGCCGGGTGCATTTCCTGACGCTGCTGCCGAAAACCCGTTCCGGCAAGTTGCTCCGGCGTTCGATTCAGGCACTGGCCGAAGGGCGAGATCCGGGTGATCTGACGACCATCGAGGATCCGGCGGCACTGGAGCAGTTGCAGAAAGCGCTGAGTTTCAAGCCGGCCTGATGTTTAGTCCTGCAGGGTGCGCAGCGCACGGCGTTGCGCACCCTGCGCTTGCATTTGGCGACAGAAAGCGAAAATCATTGATTCTCAAGCCATAATTGAGCTATAATGCCCGGCTTTTCCACCTTGCTCCACCGTTCGCATGGCGGGGGGCTACAACCATGAGGAGTGTTCATGCGTCATTATGAAATAGTATTTATCGTCCATCCGGACCAGAGTGAGCAGGTCCCGGCGATGGTCGAGCGTTACAAGGCGCTCGTTGCCACGCACGGCGGTCAGGTTCATCGTCTCGAGGACTGGGGTCGTCGCCAGTTGGCCTACCCGATCCAGAAATTGCACAAGGCACACTACGTACTCATGAACATCGAGTGCAACGGTGAGGCACTCGCTGAGCTTGAGCACGGCTTCAAGTTCAATGATGCTGTTCTTCGTCACCTCACCATCAAGATGAAGAAGGCAGTTACCACGCCTTCACCAATGATGAAGGAAGAGAAGTCGAAGTCGATGATGGATGCCCAGGAAGAAGCTGTGGCTGAAGTCGAAGAACCAACGGCAGGCTGATTGTTGAGGCTCAACTGAACCGCGTAGAACTCTCTGGAATACTGATTGAGCGCAAAGCGCTGCGTTTTACCCCGGCCGGTGTGCCGGTGATGGAATGTGTGATCAGGCATCAATCAGAGCAGCTTGAAGCGGGTTGCCCAAGGCGTGTCGAATGTGAAGTCCAGGCCATTGGTCTGGGTGAGTCAGCCAAATGGCTGCAGGCAGCGACACCGGGAGTCGGGGTTAAATTGACCGGATTCCTGGCAACAAAGAGTCAAAGCAGCAAACAGCTAAGATTGCATATAACGATGATCGAATTTGTAGAAGGAAATCAAAATGGGTAGGTTCTTCAAGAAGAAGGATGACAAGAACGTCAAAAAACGTGGCAGCGGGCTGTTTAAGCGCCGCAAGTTCTGCCGCTTCAGTCTCGAGAAAATGGACGGCATCGATTACAAGGATGTCGATCTGTTCAAGGAATACATTGCTGAGAACGCCAAGATCATGCCGGCTCGTCTGACCGGTACGAAAGCGGGTTACCAGCGTTTGCTGTCAGTGGCCATCAAGCGCGCGCGCTTCCTGGCTTTGCTGCCCTACACCGATAACCACCAATAATCGAGGATAAGACGATGCAAATTATTCTGATGGAGAAGGTCGTCAATCTCGGTAGCCTTGGCGATCTGGTCAAGGTTAAGGATGGCTACGCCCGTAATTTTCTGATCCCGCAAGGCAAGGCCAAGCGTGCTACGCCAGCGGCCAAGGCCGAGTTTGAAGTTCGCCGCGCCGAGCTGGAGAAAGCTGCTGAAGCCAAGCTGGTCGAGGCTCAGGAATTCGCCACCAAGCTCGAAGGCGTTCTGGTGACCGTGGCCCGCAAGGCTGGCGTCGATGGCCGTCTGTTCGGTTCGGTGACCAATCATGACGTCGCTGATGGCCTCAAGGCCCTTGGCTTCAACGTCGAGAAGTCGAACATTCACATGCCGATGGGTCCGCTCAAGGCTGTGGGTGAAACCGCCCTCGAAGTTTCACTGCATACCGACGTTCTGGCAACAATCAAGGTTCTGGTCGTCGGCGAGCAGTAATCGACGGAAGCTCCTGAAGGTCAAAAAAAGCCTTGCCTGGTGCAAGGCTTTTTTCATTTCAGCCGCCTGATGTGCATCAGGGTCAGGTAAACTCGCACTCTTGTCACTCGCGTTCTCCCTACCGGATTATTTATGGCCAAGCCGTACAATTCAGCCAATTCCAAGTACTCGCAGAACTCGTCGAACGCTTCGGCTGACCCCGCCCTGGCGCATCTGCGTGTGCCGCCTCACTCGATTGAAGCCGAGCAGTCGGTTCTCGGCGGGTTGTTGCTCGATAACGCTGCCTTCGACAAGATTGCCGATCTGGTCAGTGAGTTCGATTTTTACCGCGATGAGCACAAGCGCATCTATCGTCAGATTCAAAAGCTCCTGGAGCGCGGCAAGCCGGTCGATGTGGTTACCGTTGCCGAAAGCCTCGATCAGTCCGGGCAGGGCGGTGAAACCGGAGGGCTGGCCTATCTCGGAGAGTTGGCGGCCAATACGCCTTCGGCAGCGAATATCCGCCGTTACGCCGAGATCGTGCGCGAACGCGCGGTGCTTCGCCAACTGGTTACTGCCGGCGACGAGATTGCCGGCAGCGCACTCAATCCGATGGGTCGCGACCCGAAACAGTTGCTCGACGAGGCCGAGGCCAAGGTCTTTGCCATTGCCGAAGGGGGCTTTCGTCACCAGTCGGGTTTCCAGCACATCAATCCCTTGCTTACCCAGGTTGTTGAGCGTATCCAGGAGCTCCATGATCGGGAAAATCCGTCGGACATCACGGGTGTCCCGACCGGCTACCATGATCTCGATGCCAAGACTTCGGGCTTGCAGCCGGGCGACTTGCTGATTGTCGCCGGGCGTCCATCGATGGGAAAAACCTCGCTGGCCCTGAATATGGCCGAGCATGTGGCCATTGAAGTCGGTTTGCCGGTGGCGGTTTTCTCGATGGAAATGGGCGGAGCCCAGTTGGCCATGCGTATGTTGTCTTCGGTCGGGCGGCTTGATGCCCACCGGGTGCGTACCGGTCGTCTGAATGACGACGAATGGTCGCGCCTGTCTTTTGCGCTAGGCAAAATGCACGAAGCGCCGCTATACATTGATGAAACGCCGGCGCTCAATCCGATCGACTTGCGCGCCCGGGCGCGCCGTCTGCATCGTCAGTGTGGCAAGCTCGGTCTGATCGTCATCGACTACCTGCAGTTGATGTCTTCGTCGAGCGGTAATGGCGAGAACCGGGCGACCGAGATTTCGGAAATCTCACGTTCGCTCAAGGGTCTGGCCAAGGAACTGCACGTTCCGGTGATTGCCCTCTCGCAGCTCAACCGTTCGCTGGAACAGCGGCCGAACAAACGTCCGGTGATGTCCGACTTGCGCGAATCCGGCGCTATCGAGCAGGACGCCGACGTGATCATGTTCATCTATCGCGACGAAGTCTATAACCCGGATACCCCTGATAAAGGCAGTGCCGAAATCATCATCGGCAAGCAGCGTAACGGCCCGATCGGCATGGTACGCCTGACCTTTGTCGGCGAGTTCACCCGCTTCGAGAACTTCGCCAACCCGGGGTCGTATTAGTAATGGCAGTTTGAACCACAACGAACACAACGGGCACAACGAAAATACCTCAACAACTTGTTTTTATTCTTCCTCGTTGTGTTCGTTGTGTTCGTTGTGGTTAAAGTTGTTTTTCCAGTTCAGCTCTCGCCGCGGCTGGCGGTGACCTTGTAGCTGAAACGGCTGCTGTCATCGGTATCCAGTCGGCCTTCGGCGGTTTCAACTTGCGGGTGAATGAGGAAGGGCAGAGTTTTTCCGGTAGAGCCACGTAAAGCCACGTCCTGCGCGGCATTGAAGCTGACCCAGTTCATTTCCCAGAAACCGAAAAGCAGCTTCTTCAGTACGTTCAACTTGGGGTCGCCATTGCCCAGTCGCTCTTCGCGCATGGCCTGACGCACATCGGAGGGATCAACCGGAATCCAGCCGTAACCTGGCGTGTAGAATTCGGCGCGACAGTGCTGGGCTTGATTCAGGTTGCCAAAGGTCCCGAGGCTGCCGAAGAGTCGTGACATGTCCACGCGCAGCCCGAAAACCGGACGCGCCGGAATGCCGATCGAACGGCAGAGCGCGACGAAAAGCAGGGCGATTCCGGTGCTGTTGGAATTGAGCTGCCCGCTTTCAAGCATGTTGGCCGCTGAAATGATGCCGTGGTCCTTGATCAGCGGATCGTAGCTGGCGTTTTCGACCACCCATTCGTAAATGGCTTTACCCAGAGCTACCGGATCCTTGATGCGGCCGATCGCGCGTTCGGCGGTGTGGCGGACGATCCCGTCGATCGGAACCAGTTCGGTCGATTGCAGGCAGCGACGAAGCACTTCGGTGCGCTCAGCGACCGCGCCGCGGCGGGTAATGTCGAAATGGCGATCCTGGACTGCCACCTGGCTGATGATCTGCAGCCTGGGGGTGTCGACGCCTTCGGCCCAGTCCGCGTAGAAGACTTCCATTTCAGCCACCGGGTCGCGGTAGATCCCGGCGTTTTCAAAGTTTCCCTGCCAGCTGTGGCCGAGCGAACGTTCCCAGAGCGTGTCCTTGTACTGGGCCAAAGGCAGCCACAGACGGGTTTTTCCCTTGAGCCGGTTGAGCGTGATCGTCGAGCTGATGTCGTAACTTCGCCACCGCGCCAGGGGTTCGTCCGGCAGGCTGATGACGTTGCGGGTTTCGCTGGGTGGTGAAGCGTGTGCCGTGTTGGCGGCAACTTTTCTGGGCAGCGGTTTGGCCGGGAGTTTTCTTGGAGCTGGTTTTTTTGCCGCGTAGGACGGCGTACTCGCCAGTAGAGAGAGCACAGCCGAGGCCGCGAGAAAATCTCGTCGTTTCAATCGACTCTCCGAAAAAAATGAATGCTCGTCAGCGCAAGACTTAGGCGACGAAACGCTAGGGTAATACAAAGAGCCGTGTCATGACACGGCTCTTTGAAGTGGAGAAAATTATAGCACGTCGGTCGCGTAGTCCGCGAGACGCGAGCGTTCACCGCGTTGCAGGGTGATGTGCCCGGAGTGTTCCCAGCCCTTGAAACGGTCGACGACGTAGGTCAGTCCGGAACTGCCCTCGGTCAGGTAAGGGGTATCGATCTGCGCGATATTGCCCATGCAGACGACCTTGGTTCCCGGTCCAGCGCGGGTGATCAGGGTCTTCATCTGTTTTGGCGTCAGGTTCTGCGCCTCGTCGATGATCAGGAACTTGTTGAGGAAGGTGCGGCCGCGCATGAAATTCAGCGACTTGATCTTGATCCGGTTGCGGATCAGGTCGTGCGTTGCCGCCCGACCCCATTCGCCGGCGTCGTCATCGGTCTTGTTGAGGACTTCAAGATTGTCTTCGAGCGCGCCCATCCACGGCCCCATCTTTTCTTCTTCCGAACCCGGCAGGAATCCGATGTCTTCACCCACCGGGACGGTGACGCGGGTCATGATGATTTCGGAATAAAGCTTGGTTTCGAGCACCTGGGTCAGTGCGGCAGCCAGCGTCAGCAGGGTTTTTCCGGTGCCGGCCTGGCCGAGCAGGGTGACAAAATCAACCTCCGGATCCATCAGCAGGTTGAGCGCGAAATTCTGCTCGCGGTTACGCGCGGTGATCCCCCAAACGTTGTTTTTCGGGTGCGTATAGTCGGTGAGCGTTTCGAACTGGGCGGTCTTGCCGGAGACTTCACGAACAATGGCGTAGAGGGGCTTCTCGCCTTCCTGATAAAGGAATTCGTTGACCAGGAATTTCGAGCACATCGGGCCATGAGTGCGATACAGCGTCCGGCTGTCGCGCTTCCAGGACTCCATGCCTTCAGCGTGCTTGTCCCAGAAATTGGCCGGAAGTTCGCGCACACCGGTGTACAGCATGTCGATGTCTTCGAGAACCTTGTCGTTGAAATAATCCTGGGCTTGCAGGTCGAGCGCCCGGGCCTTGATGCGCATGTTGATGTCTTTCGACACCAGGATAACGGCACGATCAGGGTGGAGTCGCTGCTGGTGGATGACTACCGCCAGAATCTGGTTATCGGCTTTGGCCGTCGGCAGTCCGACCGGCAGGTCGCTCGGGATGGCCTGGGTTTGCAGGAACATGCGACCGCTGGCCAGCTTGTGCGAGGGGGTGGAGAGAGGGATGCCTTCTTCAATGCCGTTAGCGTAACTGCTGACGATTTCATCGAGTACCCGGGTGACCTGACGGGCATTGCGCGAGACCTCGGACAAGCCTTTCTTGTTGTTGTCGAGTTCTTCCAGGGTCATGATCGGAAGAAAAATGTCGTGTTCCTCAAAACGGTAAACGCTGGTCGGATCGTGCAGCAAGACATTGGTGTCGAGAACAAAGAGTTTGGTCAGTGAGGCAGCGTGCGTGGCAGATTTGCGGGCCATGTGCGTGGTTTCTCCGTTGAGGTCGAGTGGGGCGATAATTGTTTAAAGGGTCTTTACAAAATCCAGCACTTCCTGCGCATGATCGGGCACCTTGATGCCTCGCCATTCGCGACGAAGGGACCCTTGGCCATCGATGACAAAGGTACTGCGCTCGATTCCGCGCACCACTTTGCCATACAGTTTTTTCTCCTTGATGACAGCGAACTGCTGGCAGAGTACTTCGTCGGCGTCGGAAAGCAGGTCAAAGGGCAGGCCCTGCTTGCTCTTGAAGTTCTCGTGCGAGCGCATGCTGTCGCGCGAGACGCCGACGACGACGCATCCGGCCTGTTCAAATTCCAGGTGCAAGTCACGGAACTGCTGTGCTTCAGTGGTACATCCGGGAGTGCTGTCCTTGGGGTAGAAGTAAATAACCACGCTCTTGTTGCGCATACCCGAAAGGGTGAAATCCTTTTCTCCGGTCGCGGGCAGGGTGAAATCTTCGACGCTCTTGTTGATCATGTAATCGGCTTTCAATACGTTCTGGAACTGATTGTTGTAATAAAAGGTGCTGATGGTCAAGTCAGCACTGCAATATTTCATGTTTGCAGTGCGTTTGCCGGCCGAATCCGATAACCTTGCAACATTTGCCCGCTCCCCTAATTCTTGGAGACTGTGATGTCGGTTATTGAAGTTCGCCACCCCCTCGTAAGGCATAAAATCGGGCTCCTGCGGGAAGTCGATATCAGCACCAAAAAATTCCGCGAGCTCACGGCTGAGTTGGCCCGACTCCTGACCTACGAAGCGTGTCGCGATTTCGAAATGGAGCGCTGCACGATCCAGGGCTGGGCGGGTCCTGTAGAGATAGACCAGATCAAGGGCAAGAAGGTTTCCGTGGTGCCCATCCTGCGTGCCGGTCTGGGCATGCTCGACGGGGTGCTGGATATGATTCCGAGTGCCAAGGTCAGTGTGGTTGGCATCGCCCGCAATCACGAGACGCTGATGCCCGAGCCTTATTTCGAGCGTTTTGTCGGTCAGCTTGACGAACGCATGGCCTTGATCATCGATCCGATGCTGGCCACCGGCGGATCGATGATTGCCACCATCGACATGCTCAAGCGCAATGGCTGCAAGCAGGTCCGTGCCCTGGTGCTGGTTGCAGCTCCGGAAGGGATCAAAGCGCTGGAAGCGGCGCATCCGGACGTCGAAATCTATACCGCAGCTATCGACAGCCATCTCAACGAGATTGGCTACATTATTCCCGGCCTCGGCGATGCCGGCGACAAAATTTTCGGAACCAAATAGGAGCCTGAATGAGCACAGTCAAAGAACCCGTCTGGCGGACCGCCTTATCGGGTGCACAGATTCTATTCGTCGCTTTTGGTGCGACCGTCCTGGTTCCTCTGCTGACTGGTCTCAATCCCAGTCTGGCCTTGCTCGGCGCGGGTATCGGTACGCTCGTCTTCCAGCTGTGTACAAAACGCGAAGTGCCGATTTATCTGGGCTCTAGCTTTGCCTTCATCGCCCCGGTCATTTACTCAGTGCAGACCTGGGGGATGC
Organism: Betaproteobacteria bacterium; assembly: GCA_037139055.1. Lineage (GTDB taxonomy): Bacteria > Pseudomonadota > Gammaproteobacteria > Burkholderiales > Rhodocyclaceae > Propionivibrio. The sequence goes on from JBAXHE010000007.1 coordinate 70,896, forward strand.
CGGCGACGCTTGGCGCACTGGCCTCGGCCAGCTTCTTCTACTATGTCGCCGCCGGCCTGGTGAAATGGCGCGGTGTGGGATTCATTCATCGTCTGCTGCCACCGGTGGTGATCGGCCCGGTGGTGATGGTCATCGGCCTGGGTCTGGCTCAGGTGGCGGTCAGCATGGCTACCGGTAAGGCCGGAGACCAGCAGGTCGTGCCTTACGGCACCGCCCTTTCGGTTGCGGCGATTTCCCTGTTGGCGACCATGCTCACGGCGATTCGCGCCCAGGGTCTGCTCAAGCTGGTTCCGATTCTGGTCGGGGTGGCGGTGGGTTACATCGTTTCGCTGTTCTTGGGGATCGTCGATTTCTCCAAAGTGACCAACGCCGCGTGGCTGGCCGTACCGAATTTTGGCACGCCGGAATTCAATCTGGCAGCGATCCTGTTCATGATTCCGGTGGCCATTGCGCCGATTGTCGAGCACGTCGGCGGGATTCTGGCCATCGGCTCAGTGACCGGCAAGGACTTTACCGAGTCGCCCGGCCTGCACCGTACGCTGCTGGGTGATGGTCTGGCGGTCAGTATCGCCGGTCTGTTCGGTGGTCCGCCTGTGACCACCTACGGCGAAGTGACGGGGGCGGTGATGCTGACCAAGAACTTCAACCCGGTAGTGATGACCTGGGCTGCCTGCTTTGCCATTTTGATGGCTTTCGTCGGCAAGTTTGGCGCCTTCCTGCAGACCATCCCGATGCCGGTCATGGGCGGCATCATGGTGCTGCTCTTCGGTTCGATTGCCGGCATTGGTCTGAAGACGATCATGGACGGTCGGGTCAATCTGTCCAACGCCCGTAACCTGTGCATCGTCTCGATTACGCTGGTGACCGGCATTGGCGGACTCGGCGTGACGATCGGTAGTTTCTCGCTGCAGGGGATCAGCCTGTGCGGGGTACTGGCGGTGCTGCTTAATCTTGTTTTGCCACAAGAGCCTGCGGAAACTCAGAAAACCTGATTACCAACCCCTCTGTTTTGAGATATTTCATGAAAAATTATTCGCTATTGATGACCGCTTTGCTGGCCGCTGTGCTGCTCCAGGGCTGTGGTAAAGAAGCTCCGGTGTCCACTGCTCCTCCACCCGCCGCTGCGGTGATTGTCGTTGGCCTCGATGATAATTTCCCGCCGATGGGTTTCCGCAACGAGAAGAACGAACTCGTGGGATTCGACATCGATCTGGCGAAAGAGGCCGGCAAACGTCTGGGCGTCGAAGTACAGTTCAAGCCGATTGACTGGAGCGCCAAGGAAGCTGAACTGGGTGGCAAGCGCGTCGATGTGCTGTGGAATGGCCTGACCATCACTGAGGCGCGCAAGGAAAAAATCCTGTTTACCACGCCTTATCTGGAAAATCATCAGATCATCGTGGTTACCGAGGCGTCGCCTGTCAAGGTCAAGGCTGACCTCAAAGGCAAGGTCGTCGGAGTCCAGGATGGCAGCAGCGCCATCGAAGCCATCCAGAAAGATGCTGACACCGCCAAGTCGATCAAGGAACTCAAGAAGTTTGGCGATAACGTGACCGCGCTGATGGATCTTTCCACCGGCCGTCTTGAAGCACTGGTGGTGGACGAGGTCGTGGGACGCTACTACACGGCCAAGAAACCCGGTGAATATCGTGTGCTGGAAGAAAACTTCGGCACCGAAGACTACGGTGTCGGAACGCGCAAGGACGATGTCGAGCTGATGGGCAAGATCCAGAAAGCCATGGACGAGATGAAGAAGGACGGCGCAGCGGCCAAGATCTCGACCCAGTGGTTCGGCAAGGACATTATCAAGAAGTAGGGTTTGAATCAACGGGGTGTGTTTATGCCCCTATCCACCGCAATGCCTTCGCTCGGCTTGCGGTGCTTTTTTTGCTGTTAGACGTTCAAAAAAGTAACGCATGAACTACGTATTTGACATCATGGGGCCCCTGCTCGAAGGAACCGGGGTCACCCTTCAGGTTTTTCTCATCACCCTGGTTCTGGCTGTCCCGCTCGGCTTGTGCCTGGCGCTGCTGCGGATTTCGCGCTTTGGCGTGGTCAGCGGTCTGGTCAATGGCTACATCTGGCTGATGCGCGGTACTCCGCTGATGCTTCAGATGCTGTTTATCTATTTCGCCCTGCCTTTTGTTCCCTACATCGGCATTCGTCTGCCTGACTTTCCGTCGGCGATTGTGGCTTTTGTGCTCAACTACGCGGCGTATTTCGCAGAAATATTTCGCTCCGGGATTCAGTCGATCGACCGCGGCCAGTATGAAGGCGCGCGGGTACTCGGGATGACTTATCCGCAGACGATGCGGCGCATCATCCTGCCGCAGGTGATCAAGCGCATTCTGCCGCCGATGAGTAACGAGACGATTACGCTGATCAAGGATACCTCGCTGATTTACGTGCTGGCCATGAATGATCTGTTGCGAGCCGCCCGCGGGATCGTCCAGCGTGACTTTACGACCACGCCTTTCGTCGTGGCGGCGGCCTTTTATCTGCTGATGACGCTGGTGCTGACTCTGGCTTTCCAGCGTCTGGAAAAGAAATATGCGGTATACGATGAATAAGCCGATCAATGCGCCGATGGTGCTCGCCGAGAATATCCACAAGCGCTTTGGCCCACTGGAAGTGCTGAAAGGTGTTTCGCTGGCCATCGACCCAAGCGAAGTGGTCGCCGTCATCGGCCCTTCGGGGTCGGGGAAAAGTACCTTTCTGCGCTGTCTCAATCATCTTGAAACGGTCAATCGCGGGCGCATCGAGATTGAAGGCGAGGTTCTGGTGTCGACCGATGTCGCAGGCGCCTGTCGCTACGTTCCGGTACCCGATATCCGGCGCATCTGCAGCAAGATGGGCATGGTCTTTCAGCATTTCAACCTGTTTCCGCACATGACTGTGCTGGAGAACCTCATCGTGGCGCCGATGACGGTCAAGGGCTTGACGCGCGAAGAGATCGTTCCCAAGGCCGAAGCCTTGTTGCGCAAGGTCGGTCTGCTCGACAAGCGCGAGAGTTATCCGGCGCGGCTTTCCGGCGGTCAGAAGCAGCGCGTGGCGATTGCCCGGGCGCTGGCCATGGAGCCGGATATCATGCTCTTCGACGAGCCGACGTCGGCGCTCGATCCGGAACTGACCGGAGAGGTGCTGCGCACCATGCGTGAACTCGCTGAGGAACACATGACGATGCTGGTGGTAACCCACGAAATGGCTTTTGCGCGTGAAGTGGCAGGCCGCGTAGTGTTCATGGATGGCGGCGAGATTCTTGAAGCGCGTCCGTCGCGTGAGCTGTTCGCTGCGCCGGAACACCCGCGTACCCGAGCCTTTCTGGAGAACATGCTGTAGTGCCCTCGCTCACCGAAGTTTTTTCTTCCGACGGCCCGCTGGCCGCGAGCATTTCCGGGTACCGCCAGCGCGCGCAGCAGCTCGAGATGGCCGAATGCATTGCCGCGGCGATGGCGGCCAACCGGGTGCTGGTCGCCGAGGCCGGTACCGGGACCGGCAAGACCTTCGCCTACCTGGTTCCGGCGCTGCTTTCCGGCGGCAAGGTCATTGTCTCGACCGGGACCAAGAACCTGCAGGATCAGCTTTTCTCGCGCGATATCCCGATGGTGCGCAAGGCGCTGGCTTCGCCGGTGCAGGTCGCCTTGCTCAAGGGGCGGGCCAACTACCTGTGCCACTACCATCTGGAGCGTGCGCTGGCCGATGGGCGCTTCGTTTCCAAGGAAGATGCCGCCCACGCCCATCGTATCTCGCGCTTTGCCAAGAAAACCAAGACCGGCGACAAGGCCGACTGCGCCGATGTGCCGGAAAACTCGACGGTATGGGGAATGGTTACCTCGACGCGCGAGAACTGCCTCGGGCAGGACTGTCCGAACAACAAGGAATGCTTTGTCTTGGCCGCGCGCCGTGAGGCGCTGGCGGCCGATCTGGTGGTGGTCAATCACCACCTGTTCTTTGCTGACGTGATGCTCCGCGATGAAGGCACGGCCGAACTGCTGCCGGCCTGCAACACGGTGATCTTCGACGAAGCACACCAGTTGCCGGAAACCGCCAGCCTGTTTTTCGGCGATAACGTGTCGACGGCGCAGGTGATCGATCTGGCGCGCGATGTGCGCACCGAAGCCCTGGTTTCGGCACGCGACTGTCTCGATCTACCGAAGCTCTGCGGCGTCGTCGAAAAAGCGGCCAAGGATCTGCGTCTGACTCTGCCGGTCGAACCAGCACGTTTCTCGCTGGCGCAGCTCGAAGAGCGCATGGGTTTTGACAATGGGGTGGTCGGACTGGCCCGTGAGCTGGAGTCGTTTGCCGCCTTGCTCGAAACGCAGGCGCAGCGCTCCGAGGGCCTGGAAAACTGCTGGCGCCGGGCCGGCGAGCTGGTGGCCCAGTTACGTCGCTGGCAGAAGGGCGCCGATGCCGACTTCGTGCGCTGGGGCGAAACCTATACCTTGTCGCTGCAGCTCAATGCGACGCCGCTGGTGATTGCCAACATCATGAAGAAGCAGATGTCCGGCCATCCACGGGCGTGGATTTTTACTTCCGCGACGCTGGCTGTGCAGCGCGACTTCGGACACTATTGCGGCGAGATGGGGCTGGAAGGTGCCGAGTCGGCTTTCTGGGACAGTCCTTTTGACTACGAGCGTCAGGCGCTGCTCTATGCCCCCGCGCATCTCCCCGACCCGAACAGCTACGATTACACCGAGGCGGTGGTCAAGGCGGCGTTCCCGGTGGTGCAGGCCAGTGCGGGGCGGGCATTCTTTCTATGCACCTCGCTGCGCGCCATGCGTCGTACCCACGAACTGCTGGTCGAAGCGCTCGAGCGTGCCGGGCTCGATTTCCCTTTGCTGATCCAGGGCGAGGGCAGCAAGAACGAGTTGCTCGAACGTTTCCGCCGGCTGGGTAATGCGATACTGGTCGGCAGTCAGAGTTTCTGGGAGGGCGTTGATGTGCGTGGTGAAGCACTTTCACTCGTGGTCATCGACAAGTTGCCTTTTGCCCCACCGGATGACCCGGTGCTTTCGGCACGGATCGAACGCATGAAACAGGAAGGGAAAAACGCCTTCATGGATTACCAGTTGCCGCGCGCCGTGATCAGCATCAAGCAGGGTGCCGGTCGCCTGATTCGTGACGAGAGCGATCGCGGGGTGCTGATGATCTGCGACCCGCGCCTGATTACCAAGCCCTATGGCAAGCGCATCTGGCGCAGCCTGCCGCCGATGAAGCGGACGCGCGTGCTCGATGATGTGTTGGCGTTTTTTCAGGTGCCATGAGTCGCTCTACCATCCCGATTAGGGTATTGGATCTGCCGCCGGATTCACGCGCTGCGGCAGCGATGCTCAACCGCGACTGTTATTGCCGGACGGTTGATCATGCCGAGTTGCGTCGTGCCCTCGAAGGCGAAGGCTTTCAGGAAAACGGACTTTCCTACGCCGATCTGCTGGCCACCCGACCGCATCTCTTTTCTGATACCCGTGTCTATGTCGCCGACGCGCATCTCGAGTTCATGGCCCGGCTGATCCAGGCCATCGGGTGTATTGTTGCCTTGCCGGCCTGGCGTGAGCGAGTGCTCGCATATGCCCCTGAAATCGCCGCTTACCCACCGAAAAGCGCCGGGGTCTTCTTCGGCTATGATTTTCACGTTGGTGTCGCCGGGCCGCGGCTGATCGAAATCAACACCAACGCCGGCGGTGGCTTGCTCAACGCCAAGCTGCTGAGTGCCCAGTTGTCCTGCTGTCCGCAGTTGGCCGAGGGGGGAACGAGCCGGCATCAGGTCGAAAGCGATTTTGTGGCCATGTTCCGCAACGAATGGCGTCTGGCCCGCGGTGAGCGCCCGCTCCGCTCGATTGCCATTGTCGATGAGACGCCGGGCACGCAATTTCTTGCCGCTGAATTTGAACTGTTCCGCCAGTTGTTCGCGGCGAACGGAATCGTTGCCTGGGTGCTCTCACCCGATGAGCTCAGCTTTGATGGCCGACATCTGCGCTACGGCGACGAGTGCATTGATCTCGTGTATAACCGGCTGACCGACTTTGCCCTCGAGCAGGCAAGCCAAGCGGCGCTGCGCGCGGCCTATCTGGCCGATGCCGTGGTGCTGACCCCGCATCCGCATGCGCATGCCCTCTACGCCGATAAACGCAATCTGGTCGCCTTGACCGATGATTCGTGGCTGCAAGCGATCGGCGTCAGCGAGGCGGATCGCCGTCTGCTGCACGACGGTGTTCCGCGCACCGAAGAAGTCTTGCCCGAAAATGCGCCGTCGTATTGGGCCAGCCGCAAGCAGTGGTTTTTCAAGCCCGCCGCTGGCTATGGCAGCAAGGCGACTTACCGGGGCGATAAGCTGACCCGACGGGTTTTCGAAGAGATCGCTGGTGGGGGTTATGTCGCCCAGGCGCTGGTTATGCCCTCGGAACGGAGTCTGCGTGTCGACGACGTCGACCAGAAATTCAAGCTGGATTTACGCAATTACGTCTATCAGGGTCAGGTTCAGCTGGTTTCAGCGCGCCTTTATCAGGGACAGACGACCAACTTCCGGACCCGGGGCGGCGGTTTTTCCGCCGTATTCCCGGTTTCCTTTCAGCCGATCGCTTAAATCCGGCAGGCTACTAGTGTAATTTGAAGCGGCTGACCGTGTTGTGCAATGAAACCGACAGATCCTTCAGGTGATGCGCCGCCTGCGCGGTATTTTTGACGGCCAGCGAACTTTCTTCAGACATCTGCGCGACATGCTCGATGCTCTTTGCAATTTCCAGCGAAACGGTTCCCTGTTCGCGAATCGAGTTAGTGATGTTGTTGACCACCTCGGTGACGCGCGTTGAACCGGAACGAATTTCGTTGATCGACCCCCCTGCCTGGGTGGCCAGATCGACGCCCTTGCGCGCCTGAACCACGCCGATTTGCATGCTGTTCACGGCGTTCTTGGTGCCTTCCTGAATCCTTCCGACCATACCGCCGATTTCCTGCGTCGACAGTGAGGTGCGTTCAGCCAGTTTGCGCACTTCATCGGCAACGACAGCAAAGCCGCGCCCCTGCTCGCCTGCGCGCGCGGCCTCAATGGCCGCGTTGAGGGCGAGCAGATTGGTCTGGTCGGCGATTTCCTTGATGGTGTTGACGATCGACGAGATTTGCTCGGAGTGCCGCCCCAACTCTTCGATAATCGTCGACGAAGACTGGACGGCATCGGAGATTTTCTGCATTTCATCTGCCGCACTTTCGATAATTCGGGTTCCGCTGACGGAAAGGTCACTGGCCTGCAGTGAAATGCCATGCGCCTCACTGGCATTTTCCGCCACGTGGGCGATGCTGGTCGTCATCTCCTCGACTGCCGCGGCCATTGAGGACGCCGATTCGCCTTGTCGTTCCGTGCGTTCGGCGACTACGTCAAATGCCTCAATCATCTGTGAAGAGGCGGATGCGAGCTGTTCCGCGCCCTTGACGATTTCTTCAATCATGCGCGACAGAGTGTTTTGCATGTCCTTCATGCCAGCCAATAAACTGTGATTGTCGCCCGGAGCGCAGACGACCTCGGTGGTCAGGTCTCCGGCAGCAATGCGTTTGGTTATTTCCCTGGCGTAATCGGGGTCGCCGCCCAAAACGCGGATCAGATTCCGCGAAACCAGCGTCAGAGAACCGGCGATGAAGCCACCGATGACCGTTAGCCAGAGCAGCAGCTTCAGGGCATTTTTCCAGAACAGGGCATCGACGTCGTCGATATAGATGCCGCTGCCGATAATCCAGCCCCAGGGTTCGAATTTCTTGACGTAGGAAAGTTTCGGGAACAGTTCGTCAGTCGCACCCCCACCCACCTTGGGACGTGGCCATTGATATGCCACGTAGCCATCGCCCGTCGATTCGACTACTTCGACGAAGGTGGAAAATAGGTTCTTGTTTGCCAGTGATTTGCTGTCTGCATTGCCACCCGGTTGCATTGATGTGGCCTTGTTGAAACGTTCGGCGCTGAGCACAGTTCCATCCAGTGCCGGAACCGTCGGGTGCATGATCATGGTCGGTGCAGGCTTGCCCAGATCGTTGACCCAGAAATATTCGACGCGGTCGTAGCGCAAGGGGCGCAGTGCTTCAAGAGACAAGCGTTTGGCCTCGTCGCTGCTGATCTTCCCGGATGCGGCCTGTTTTTCGTAGTTGTTGACGATGGCATAGGCGACTTCAACCAGACTGCGGATTTTTTCTTTTCGATCAGCCAGAAGCTGGCTTTTCTCGCCGATCAGTACGATAGCGACCAGAGCGCAGAGACCGAAAACGGTCAGTGCCGTCAGTCCAATGAGCTTGGTGCGTAAGGGCATTCCGTTGGTGTGGGCCATAATTTCCTCGGCGTTGCTGTTCGCTACAGGTGGAATGCGCATCAACAGTACGAATGAATGCTCATATTGAGATGTTGATTCTACTTTCATTCAGGGTATTTGCAATTTCTATATTCTGATGGCGTTCCCTTGATGTTTGAGACTGAATCATTGTAAGCCCTACTTGAAACCCTCCTGATACCCCCCACCTACTATGCATGTGATTAAACTCTTGGAGAGTAATAGCCATGCGCCTTGACAAACTGACGACCAAATTCCAGCAGGCCCTGGCTGATGCCCAGAGCCTGGCGATCGGGCACGATAACCAGATGATCGAACCGCAGCACCTGCTGCTGGCGCTGCTACAGCAGGACGACGGCGGAACGTCATCGCTGCTGGCGCAATCCGGGGTCAATGTGCAGGCGCTCAAGGTTGCACTCGATCAGGCGATTGATCGACTGGCGAAAGTCGAGGGTCATGGCGGTGAAGTGCAGATTGGTCGTGATCTGACCAATCTCATGAATCTGACCGACAAGGAGGCGCAGAAGCGCGGTGACCAGTTTGTCGCCAGCGAACTTTTCCTGCTCGCGCTGTGCGAGGATAAAGGTGAAACCGGGCGTCTGGCCAAGCAGCACGGTCTGAACCGCAAGGCGCTGGAACCGGCGATTGCCGCCGTGCGCGGCGGCGAGGGCGTGGACAATCAGGAAGCCGAAGGCCAACGCGAATCATTGAAGAAATACTGCATCGATCTGACCGAACGTGCCCGTCAGGGCAAACTCGACCCGGTGATCGGCCGCGACGATGAAATCCGCCGCACCATCCAGATTCTGCAACGGCGCACCAAGAACAACCCGGTGCTGATCGGCGAACCCGGCGTCGGCAAGACGGCGATCGTCGAAGGGCTGGCGCAGCGCATCGTCAATGACGAAGTCCCGGAAACGCTCAAGGGCAAGAAGGTCCTGAGTCTCGACATGGCGGCGCTGCTCGCTGGCGCCAAGTATCGCGGTGAGTTCGAGGAGCGCCTCAAGGCCGTGCTCAAGGAAATCGCGCTGGACGAAGGACGGATTATCGTCTTCATCGACGAGCTGCACACCATGGTCGGTGCCGGCAAGGCCGAAGGGGCGATTGACGCCGGCAACATGCTGAAACCGGCTTTGGCACGCGGCGAGCTGCATTGTGTCGGCGCGACGACGCTCGATGAATACCGAAAATACGTCGAGAAGGACGCAGCGCTCGAACGACGCTTCCAGAAGGTACTGGTCGATGAGCCGAGCGTGGAGAGCACCATTGCCATCCTGCGCGGCTTGCAGGAACGCTACGAACTACACCACGGCGTAAGCATTACCGACCCGGCGATTGTCGCTGCCGCCGAGTTGAGCCATCGCTACATCACCGATCGCTTCTTGCCGGACAAGGCGATTGACCTGATCGACGAGGCCGCCGCGCGCATCCGCATGGAAATCGATTCGAAGCCGGAAATCATGGACAAGCTCGATCGGAGAATGATCCAGCTGAAAATCGAGCGTGAAGCCGTGCGCCGGGAGAAGGATGAAGCGTCGAAAAAACGCATGCAGCTGATCGAGGACGAACTGCTCAAGCTGGAGCGCGAGTACAACGATCTGGAAGAGGTGTGGAAGGCCGAAAAAGCCCAGGTTCAGGGCAGTGCGCACATCAAGGAGGAAATCGACAAGGTCAGGGCGCAGATGGCCGAATTGCAGCGCAAGGGCCAGTACGACAAGCTCGCCGAACTGCAGTACGGCACGCTGCCACAGCTTGAGGCGCAACTGAAAGCGGCGGAAAAATCGGGTGATGGCGCAGCCAAGAACACGCTGCTGCGCACCCAGGTCGGTGTTGAGGAAATTGCCGAAGTGGTATCGCGGGCGACGGGTATTCCGGTCTCGAAGATGATGCAGGGCGAGCGCGAGAAACTGCTGGCCATGGAAGATCGTCTGCACCAGCGCGTCGTCGGGCAGGACGAAGCCGTGCGTCTGGTGTCCGATGCGATTCGTCGTTCGCGCGCCGGCCTTGCCGATCCCAACCGTCCCTATGGTTCCTTCCTCTTTCTCGGCCCGACGGGCGTGGGTAAAACCGAGCTGTGCAAGGCACTGGCCGGTTTCCTGTTTGACTCTGAGGATCACCTGATTCGCATCGACATGAGCGAATTCATGGAGAAACATTCGGTGTCACGCCTGATCGGTGCGCCTCCGGGCTATGTCGGCTACGAGGAAGGCGGTCATCTCACTGAAGCCGTTCGCCGCAAGCCGTACAGCGTGATTCTGCTCGACGAAGTGGAGAAGGCCCACCCGGATGTGTTCAACGTCTTGCTGCAGGTGCTTGACGACGGGCGCATGACCGACGGTCAGGGACGTACCGTAGACTTCAAGAACACGGTAATCGTGATGACTTCGAACCTCGGTTCGCAGATGATCCAGCAGATGTCGGGTGACGACTATCAGGTGATCAAGCTGGCGGTGATGGGTGAGGTCAAGAGCTACTTCCGGCCAGAATTCATCAACCGCATCGACGAAGTGGTCGTTTTCCACGCGCTCGACGAGAAACACATCAAGTCGATTGCCAAGATTCAACTCGGTTATCTGGAAAAACGTTTGTCCCAGCTCGAAATGAAGATCGTGATCGACGACAGCGCGCTTTCCGAAGTGGCCGCCGCTGGTTTTGACCCGGTTTTTGGTGCCCGACCGCTCAAGCGGGCCATTCAGTCACAACTTGAAAATCCATTGGCCAAGGCGATCCTGGAAGGGCGTTTTGCTGCCGGGGAGACGATAAAAGTGGCCTGTAAGGGCGGGGTGATGCGTTTCGAGAAGGGGTGAGTCCGTGTCGTATGGGCTACCACGGTTGGTGGGCGTTTCGGCATTGACCGAGGCTCGGAAGATAGTGATACTTCGGGTCGGGCATTATTTCTAATGAGCACGGGCCAAAAGGCTAATACAAGCGAAAGCCTTGCCGCTGGCCGGCGGGGCTTTGGGAAATGCAGCACGATTCTGAGAGGATGATATGAAAGCAGTACTGATGGAGGGTTTTGGTGGGACGGAAGTTCTCAAGGTAGGTGAAACCGAGCGTCCGACTGCCGGAGAAGGGCAGGTTCTGATCCGGGTGGCGGCCACGACAATCAACCGGCCCGATTTGGTTCAGCGCGAAGGCAAGTACCCGCCGCCTCCCGGGGACTCAGAAATTCTGGGTCTCGAGGTGGCCGGAACGATTGAAGCGCTGGGCGCCGGAGTCACCGGCTGGACGGTGGGCCAGCGGGTCATGACCCTGGTCGGTGGCGGCGGTTATGCTGAGTATGCCGTAGCCTACGCCAGCCATCTGATGGCGATTCCCGAATCCATGTCCTTTGAGGAGGCGGCCTGCGTTTGTGAGTCATACATCACGGCTTATCTGAACGTTTTCATCCTGGGTGAGTTGAAGAACAAACAGACCGCGATTCTGCACGGTGGTGGCGGCGGAGTGAATACCGCGGCGATCCAGTTGTGCAAGGCGCTGGTGCCGGACACCAAGCTGATTGTGACCGTGTCACCCGAAAAGCGCGACCGGGTGCAGCAATTGGGTGCTGATTTGTTAATCAATTATCTGGAGACTCCGGATTTCACCGAGGTGGTCAAGGAGTTCACCAACAAGAAAGGTGTCGATGTGATTCTTGATCACATCGGTGCCAAATACTTGGCTCCCAACATGAACTCGTTGGCCTACAAAGGGAAACTGGTCATCATCGGGGTGACCAGCGGCATCAAGGCCGAGCTGAATCTGGCGCTGATGATGGTCAAGCGTCAGCAGATCATCGGCAGTGTCCTGCGTTCGCGTCCTGTCCCGGAAAAGGCCGAGATCATTGCCGAATTCACCCGAGTTGCCCTGCCCAAGTTTGCCGACCGCACTATCGTGCCGATCATCGAAAAGGTTTTTCCGATTGACCAGGTGGTTGAAGCTCACAAGATGATGGAAGCCGACAAGCATTTCGGAAAAATTGTCCTGAAAATCCAGTAAGCTGCGGTTCGATCGAAAAAAAACGGCCGGGATAATACTTCCCGGCTTTTTTTGTGCCTTCCCCGCGATGCCGGTACATGCGCCAAACCAATGCTCCGGCCGGATCAATAGGCGAAAAAAAACCGGCGGTAAAACCGCCGGTTTTCTATTGCTTGGATGAGTCTTACATACCCAGCAACCCGAAGAAGATGTAGCAGATTGCTGCGCCAACTATGGACATGGAGAGACCCCACATCAGCAGTTTGCGGAACAGTACGGCCTTGTCTTCATGGTCACCGGCACAGGCGATACAGAGTGCGCCGAGTGTCGAGAGTGGCGAGGTGTCAACCAGGTGAGCACCGATGTTGATCGAGGACATCATGGCGACTGGATCACCGCCACCGAGTTGCTCGACCAGGCCCGGAACCATCGGCAGGAACATCGGCATGACGACACCCGACGAACTGGAGTAGGCCGACAGGATGCCGGTCACAAAGCCCAGGGTGCCGTTAATCGTTACCGGGTTGGAAACCGCAGCCATGACGGAGACGAGGGCGTTCAAGCCACCGGCTCTATCCATGACTTCGATCAGCACGGTGACGCCGCAGACCATCATGATCACGCCCCACGGAACCACCTTGACGGCCGCCTTGGAGTCACCGGAACCGGTGAGCATCAGGACGCACGACAGAACAAAGGCAACGGTACCGACGTTCGAGATCACATTGGCAAACCAGGCGTTAGCCTTGAAGAAAGGCTTGAATGGTCCGAGGCCAGGAACAATAACCAGAACAATCAGCAGTCCGACCATGGCCAGCGTCAGGATCTGATGCTTGTTGAATGGCTCGGGTTTCGGGGCCAGATCATCAATGTTCAGGTTGCCGCCCTTTTGCTGGGCAATCCAGGCCCAGCCGCCCATGACGAAGAAGCCGCCGATGTTGGCAAAGCCCTGAGCAATTTCGGAATTGAAGTGAATCTTCCAAGCGATGCCGTTGAGGGCTTCAGGAGCAACACCCAGTCCGCCGGCCATCTTGGCGATGATGCCGTTGGAGATGATGCCGGTCGGAGCAAACG
>JBAXHE010000008.1:0-83157 GCA_037139055.1 Betaproteobacteria bacterium
CGTGGTCCGCGAAAAGCATTCGGTGTACTACCCCGACCTGAAATCGCTGCTGCGCTCGGTCAAGGACATCGGCGCACATAATGTCGGCGAAGGTGCCCGCAGCGGCATGATGGGGCGCTCTGCCTGGCAGCACGTCGAGGCCACCTACGAAAAGCACCGCACCGCCGAAGGCCTGCCGGCCAGCTACGACGTCATCCTGTGTTACGCCAGCGTATGAACACACCCCTCACCGCCAAAAAACTCGCCTGGTTCGTCACCGGAACCGATACCGAAGTCGGCAAGACCTTTTCCTGCTGTACTTTGCTGCATGCGCTGAAGAATCAGGGAATCAAGGCCATTGGCATGAAACCGGTGGCGGCCGGCACCGATGCGCAAGGCAAGAACGACGATGTTGAAGCGCTGATCGCCGCGTCCGAAGTCCGTGCACCGCGTGAACTGATCAATCCCTACCTGTTCGAACCGGCGATTGCCCCGCATATCGCCGCCGCCGAAGAAGGGCGCCGCATCGAGATTGCACCGATCATCGCCGCGTTCACTACGCTCAAAGGAATGGCCGACGCGGTGCTGGTTGAAGGCGTCGGTGGCTTCTGTGTTCCGCTGGGTCCGAATAGCGACACCGCCGATCTCGCGCAACAGCTCAACCTGCCGGTGATCCTGATCGTCGGCATGCGCCTCGGCTGCATCAACCACGCCTTGCTCAGCGAGCAGGCCATTGCCGCACGCGGGCTGACGCTGGCCGGCTGGATCGCCAACCGCATCGACCCCAATATGTCGCGCTTCGAGGAAAACCTGTCGACCCTGAAGGGGTGGATCAAGGCCCCCTTGCTCGGCATCATCCCGGCCAACAGCACGCCGGAAAGTGCGGCAAAACTGATCATCCTTCCGGATTAAATCAAGACTTCTCCAGCTTTTTCGGCACCTAGTTGACGTGACGCGAACTTACGCCCATGACCCGCATCGCTAGCCACATCTTCTGATGTAATTTCCGTGCCAAAAAAGCAAAGCCCAGATAAGTGACCCCAGGGGCAGGGCGACCCCGAGTCCAAAAAGGAATACCTTGACTGCTCGGCCCAACGTGGTCCGGGCAGTAAACATTAACCCCGTTGCCTGAGGCAGCCGCCTGATCCATAACACATAGCCGTGCCACAGCATGACGGCGTTTTTTATCATGGGAAGAATCCTTGTTTAACGGGATTCAATCATGGCAGGCCAGCATTGCTTGAAGATGACACGGAAGCTTGATTAAGATGACACTTTGCACAAGCCGGGATAAAAATGAGGGTACTTATGCAATGTCGTTTGCCAGCGCCTCACTGAGCCGCCGGGTCGCCGCCAGCACCTCTTTGACCAATGCAGGTGCGCTATCCAGGCTCCCTCCCGCCACCAGATGTTCCAGGTGCTCGGCCAGCATTCGCCCGGCCTCATAGGAAAAGGTCGCCAGCAGGCTTTTCAGCGTATGTGCCTCACGCCGCACCGCCGCCGCATCGCCGGACTTCAGGGCTTCTTCGAGAGCCGCACAGTACGCGTCGGTGTCGTCGACAAACATTTTCGCCATATCGGCAAAGAGTTCCTCGTCGCCCTCCAGCCGTTGCAGCGCTTCGTTTTTATCGTAGATTGACGCTTCAGACCCCATCATATTTCCTCATCCACTCGTCATTCATAGTTGCTCGCATCCTGATAGCGGGAATGGATGTCAAGAACCTCATCCCAGGAGGCAAAAAAAGCATCGACACAGGCCGGATCAAAATGGCTTCCTGCGCCATCACGAAGGAAGCCTGCCGCCTGTTCGAGCGACCAGGCTTTCTTGTACGGCCGCTCCGATGTCAGCGCATCAAACACATCAGCTACCGCAACAATCCGACCGAACAGCGGAATAGCTTCACCAGCGACCTGATGGGGATAACCTGAACCATCAAACTTCTCGTGGTGCGTCACCGCAATCACCGCCGCGGTTTGGAGCACCGTCGACTCACTACCCTTGAGCAATTCATAACCGAGAATGGCATGCCGCTTCATCTGCTCGAACTCCTCGGGAATCAGCTTTCCCGGCTTGAGCAGAATACCATCAGGAATGCCGATTTTCCCCACGTCATGCATCGGCGCGGCCTGCAGGATCAGTTGCTGGTCGGCCTCGGAGAGTCCCAGCCGCTGGGCAATCAATTGCGAGTAATGGGCCATACGCAGAATGTGCGCGCCGGTTTCCGGATCACGAAACTCAGCCGCCCGCGACATACGGTACAGAAGCTCCTGTTCGCGGGCGTGCACCGCCGCCGTCGCTTTCCTGACTTCATCGGCCAACCACGCCGCCTTGTCAGCCAGCTTCTTGCGGCTGGAGCCAAGGGCCAGCATATTGCGAACGCGCGCCGAGAACTCGATGCGATCAACCGGCTTGGTCAGGAAATCCGTCGCTCCGCTTTCCAGGGCCTCATAGCGCACGTCCTTGTCATCATTGGCGGTAATCATCAGGATCGGAATTTCCTCACAACCGACGACCGCCCTGAGCCGAGAAATGAACTGAATGCCATCCATGTCCGGCATCATGTAATCAACAATAATCAGATCCGGCAGGTTTTCCGAACACCAGACCAGGCCTTTCATCGAGTCCTGAAAAGTCATGCTCTCGCAACCGCCGAGTTTGTTGACCAGCGCACTGAACAGGGTGAGATTGATATCGCTGTCATCAACGATGGCGATTTGGTACATACATCCTCCTGACGATGGTGCTCAACGAGACAGCCAAAAATATGTAACAAACACCTGCTTAGTGAAGATCAAGTGTATCAGAGAGCGGCCTGAGGGCAGTCACCAGCGAATGCATCTCGCAACACAGTGAATCATAGAGCTCATCCATTCCAAGCAGAGCATCCCGCTCGGCCTGCTGCTCAATTCGATGTGCCAGCTGGGCTGCGGGTTGCGCCCCAAACAAGGCCAGCGCTCCCCTGAGGGCACGAGCCACAAACACGACAGCACTCAGATCCCGGGAAGCAATGCCACTGCGGATTTTCTCAAGGTCACGCGGGAAATGCTCCAGAAATACAGCACGAATCATCCCGACCATTTCCTGATCGGCAGACCTCAACGCCAATGCGTAATCGAAACCGCTGCCCGCGGAAAGATTATTGCTATGGGCATATTGCTGCATGCTCGCATAGGACTTCAGTCTAGCTGCTTGATCCGCCGTGTGCTTCGCGAGCATTTTCATCAGCTCATCACTTTTGATCGGCTTGGACAGATAATCATCCATCCCGGCATTCAGACAGCTTTCCCGGTCGCCCTGCATGGCATTCGCGGTCATGGCGATGATCGGCAATCTCGGCGACGATGCTGCAAGCTCGGCGGCGCGTATCTGGCGCGTCGCTTCGACCCCGTCCATCACCGGCATCATCATGTCCATCAGAACGAGATCGAAGCGTCCCTGAGCCAAGGCTGCAAGCGCCAGCATTCCGTTTTCAGCGACCGTCACACGATGCCCCCAACGCTCGAGCAGATTGGTTGCCAGTTTCTGGTTGATCGGGTGATCTTCGACCAGCAGGACGGCCAACGGGCTCTGTTCATCCTTGAGCACGTGCCGGGTAACGAGTTGCGCAGGCGCCTGAGAAGACGGATCATGCAGCACCCGATGGAGAACCTGCAGAAGTTCGTCACGCACCACCGGTTTCGGCAAATAGGCGGCAAAACCGATGTCACGGCAGCGCTGGGCATCGCCCTTGACCCCGCCGGAAGAGAACATCACCAGCCGGGCTGCGGAATACCGGGGCAAAGCGAGAATCCGCTGCGCCGTAACATAACCGTCCATGTCCGGCATGCAGGCATCGAGCAAGATCAGGTCATAGTGCGCGTCAGCCGGACTGACCAGCATCGCCAGGGCCATTTCTCCTGACTCGGCCTCAAATACAGCCGCCCCGACATCAGTCAAGGTGCGTGAAATTACTTGGCGATTAATCACATTGTCATCGACCACCAGAATACGTTTGCCTGAAAAACTGATCTGTTCGGAAGAAACCAGGCGCTGCTGTTCATCGACCCTGAAGACCACGGTAAAGTGGAAGGTACTACCCTGACTGATTTCGCTTTCAACCCAGATTTGCCCACCCAGCGCATGCGCCAAGCGGCTGGAAATCGTCAGCCCTAAACCGGTACCTCCATACTTGCGCGTCGTCGAACTGTCTTCCTGCGAAAAGGCCTCGAAAATGGTCAGCATCTTTTCCTGCGGAATACCGATCCCGCTATCCGTCACCGAGAAGTGCAATTCGACCCAATCGGCCGTTTCCGATTGCCGCTCGACCCGAAGCATAATCTCGCCGTCGGTCGTGAACTTGATCGCATTGCCGACCAGGTTAAGAATGATCTGACGTAGCCGGCCCGGATCACCGAAGACATTCATCGGCACCTCCGGGGCAATATCACAGATCAGCTCAAGCCCCTTGTCATGAGCCTTAAGCGCCAGCGTCTTCAGCGTATCGCTGACCGTCCGCCAGAGGTTGAAGGCGATGCTCTCGATGAGCAGTTTTCCGGCCTCGATCTTGGAAAAATCAAGAATGTCGTTGATGATCGTCAGCAATGACTCGGAAGAGGTTTTGACGATCTGCAGATATTCGCGCTGCTCCTCGCTCAGATCGGTATCCAGCGCCAGTTCGGTCATCCCGATCACGCCATTCATTGGCGTACGGATTTCGTGGCTCATATTGGCCAGAAAATCGGATTTCGCGCGATTGGCCGCTTCAGCGCCTTCCTTGGCACGACGCAGTTCTTCCGAGGCCCGTTTGGCTTCCGTGACATCGGCGATGTAACCGTTCCACAGAACAACCCCATCCGGCATCGACTTGGGATGGGCCTCACCGTGAATCCAGAGAATCTCGCCAGTGTGCTTGTGGATCAGCCGGTAATCCTGCGACCAGCGCGATACTGCAATCGTCGCTTCAGTGATTCCAGCGATGACGCTTGACCGGTCATCAACATGGACGAGGGAAAACAGGTCTCCGGCATTGGCCATCACTTCATCCACCGTCAGACCACAAATCCGCTCGAGTCCACTGCTGAAAAAACGGAACTTGAACCAGCCTTCACGCGTGCCTTGCAGTTGATAGACCGCGACCGGAATATTGTCGGTAATTTCGCGCAAACGCGCGTCGGCCTCCTTGAGTTGCGTCACGTTCTGCCAGATGCCGGTATAGATCGTAGCGCCATTCGCCGCAAGTTCTGGCTCGGGATTGATCTCGCCACGAATCCAGCGCACCTCGCCATTGGGCATCAGCACCCGGAAGTCATCATGCCAGGCTTCACGCCGCGAAGCCGCCGCCAGAACACCCTGCAATACCCGCTCCCTGTCGTCCGCGACGATCTGCCGCGTGGCCACGCCGGAGTCGGCCAGCAGGGCATCACGGTCGAGGCCGCGAATCTCCGCCAGACGATCACTGAGAAAGGTGTAGCGAATCTTCCCGTCAAGAATTTCCCACTGGAAAACCACGCCCGGAACCGTATTGGTAATGTGTCGCAAGCGCTTCTCGGCCGCCTTGACCTTGGCTTCCTGAACCTTGCGCTCGGTAATATCGGTACGGATGGCGATGTACTGGATCGGCACCTCATTTTCATCACAGAAAGGCACGATGGTGGCACTGAACCAAAAGGGGTTCCCGCCCTTGGCCAGATTGCACACTTCGCCATGCCAGACCCGTCCGGCGCTGATTTCCGACCACATGTTTTCAAAGATGTCGGGCGTATGTATGCCGGATTTGAGAATGCGGTGATTCTGGCCCAGCAACTCTTCACGGGAGTAACCACTGATCGCGCAGAACTGATCGTTAGCATAGGTAATCACGCCGTCGGCGTCGGTCATGGTGACGATGGCATGCTGATCGAGAGCAAATTTCTGGTTTTCCAGAGCAACCAGCGCGCTCTTCAATTCTCCCTGGCTGCGCTCAAACTGGCGCACCAGCTGCGCCATCAGCATGGACAGGGATTCGAGGCTATCGTCAGTGACAGGGGGAAGATCCGCCTGAACGCTCTGCATCAGGCCGTTTGCCGTTTCACGCAGAGAATCGATCGCCCGCGTTCGACTGGCCAGATCTTCACGTAAGCGATCGTTGGCTTGCGAAAGCTCACTGGAACTCAATTCAAGACTGCGGGTTTTCAGTTGCAGATCGCGATCACTCTGCTCATAGGCTGAATCAATCCGCCCGACGATATCACTCAGCCCGGTCAGCAACGAGATCGCCTCGGGAGAGATCAATCCCTGTGCGCCGTTGTCCGCAAACTCCTTCAGCTCACGCAGGACATCGGCTGAGCGAACCTCGTCGATCCCCAGAGAACGCTTGATCTGGCGGGCAAGTAATTTGTGCATGTCAGGGGAGAAGTCCGTGGGGGCCTTTAAACGCCGGAGGAATGATCAACTCTCGGAGAGGTAAGTGACGGTCATCGTCTGGTTATGCAGTTTACATTCTACGCCCGGACTGAACGGACTGATTTCACCGTAGGAATAGAAGCCAGCTATCGTGGCGTGCTGACTAAACACGTCAGCCACGGCTTCGACTTCCTCATCGACCCGGCCACCCATCACTAGCTTGCGGCCAACGCAGCTGACCAGCAGCACCAGCCCGGTGCCGGAATCCTCAAACATTTTCCGCGCCGCTTCTGCGGCAGCCTCGGCACCACTAACCAGCGCGTCAGTGCTGGCATGCATCAGTTTGAGGTAGCCATCGGGATCGATATCTCCGGCCAGTGTCAGACTGCCGTTGCTTTCATCAACCCCGAGAATGGTACGGATCAGCCCGATTTCATCATGATTTTTGCCCAGCATCGAGAACGGGAAAAGCAGGCCGGATGCCGGCAGCCCTTTGGCGTGTTCACCAAGATAGCGCTTGTACACTTCGAGCGCCGGTTCACCATCGAGTTCATAAAGGATATTGTCGGTGCAACGGGTCACCTTGCGCGCCGGCCCAAAGGTCGACCAGCCTCCGAACGAACCGTGGGTGAAAATCAAACGCTCACCATACAAACCCAACGCAACGACCGTGTCACTCCCAACACCGTTCTCATCAAGAACCCAGGTCTGCTGAAAGGCTCCGCCATCACCGGCCAGCCCGCCAGTAATCGGCAGTTCGGCGCCGAGAACCTCGACCATCCCGGTCAGCAGCGCGCTGCCATTGATCTGCACCCCTTGGCCAAAAAGCAACACCGCCCGCAAGCCTGCTTTCGGCAAGCCGACGGCCAGACGTGTCCCCGCAGCGTGTGAATCATCCATGCCAGAAAGGGTTGTTGAAACTTCGTACAAGGAAGAGTGGTCCAAAGAAATTGCTGTGACCACGCAGGTGTCGTCTGAAACTCCTTGCGCAGATATTTCACCTGCCGTAGAACAGCCCACACGCCGGGCCGAGGGGAAAAGCTCAGCCAGTTCCGGCGCCACCGCTTTCAGCCGATCGACGGAACCGAACGCCAGGACCAGGTCGGGCGGCAAGGCCCCAAGCGGGGTGAGCTCAGAACGAATGTCACTGGAATGCTGAAGAATCACCTGAGCTACACGCATAGTTTTGACCCTTAATAGTGAACAACGCCGAAGCATGGACAGCGCGACGCCAAATCAGCCATAATCAGTGGATATTCTAGCCGGTTTACCTATGAAATTCTTTTTCGATCTTTTCCCCGTCATCCTGTTTTTCATGGCTTTCAAGTTCGGTGACATTTATGTCGCTACCGGCGTAGCCATGGCCGCCACCGTGGTCCAGATCGCCTGGGTCTGGTTCAGGCACGGCAAGGTTGACACCATGCTCTGGGTCAGCCTCGGCATCATCACCGTATTTGGCGGTATGACGCTGGTTTTCCACGATGAAACTTTCATCAAATGGAAACCCACGGTGCTCTACTGGGCTTTTGCCACCGCCCTGGCAGGCAGCAGTTTACTTCTCGGAAAGAATCTGATTCGCACCCTGCTCTCCGAACAGATCAAGATGCCCGATCCGATCTGGAATCGACTCAACTGGTCATGGATCAGCTTCTTTATCTTCATGGGATTTGCCAACCTGGCGGTGGCCTTCCTGTTCGGTTTTTCGACCGAGACCTGGGTAAATTTCAAACTGTTTGGCGGAATGGGACTGTTGCTCCTGTTTGCCCTCGGACAGGGGCTGGTCCTGTCCAAATACATGACTGAGGAGAACTCCTAATGCTTTATACCATCGTCGGTGAAGACCGTCCGGATTCGCTGGCTGCCCGTCTCGCCGCTCGCCCGGCGCATCTGGATCGCCTCAAGGCCCTGCAGGAGCAGGGACGAATGCTGCTCGCCGGCCCTTTTCCGGCCATCGACTCGCTCGATCCGGGACCGGCCGGTTTTTCCGGCAGCCTGATCGTCGCGGAATTTGCCTCGCTGGAAGAAGCCAAGGCCTGGGCCGATGCCGACCCCTACGTCGCCACCGGTGTCTATACCCAGGTCAGCGTCAAGCCCTTCAAGAAGGTCTTTCCCGCATGAAGACCAGCCCAGACAGTACGGGCGAGGAATTTGCGTCACTCTTACGTCAACGCCTTGCGCCACTCAACCCCGCGCTTCTGGAACTGATCGACGACTCGGCACGACATGCCGGACATGAAGGTGCCAAGGGCGGCGGCGGACACTACCGCCTGCGGATTATTTCGGCAGAATTCCAGGGAAAATCGGCAGTTGAGCGCCATCGACTGGTTTACTCCACCCTCGGAGAATTAATGAGGAGTAAAATTCACGCGTTGAGCATTCAGTCACTCAGCCCGGACGAAATCCGGTAACAAGGCATAGTTGAAGTGATCTGTTTACACTTATTGCAAGAAACCCTATCCTGAACATTCACACTCAGCCAGAAGGAATATATCAAATGCATAAACTATCGAAACTTGCGACTACTCTGCTCTTCGGATCACTGCTGTCAGCATCGGCCATGGCTGCCGGAAATGCTTTCGTAACGGTCAATGGCGTCGCCGTTTCGCAAGGCATGGCCAACATCTTCATTTCCGAGCAAAAAGCCCAGGGCGCGCCGGATTCCCCTGAACTGAAAAGTGCCGTTCGCGAAGAACTGATCCGCCGCGAACTGCTGTTGCAGGAATCGAAGAAGCTTGGCCTTGACAAGAATCCTGAAGTTGCTGCCCAGGCCGAAGCCGCCCGCCAGACGTTTTACATCCGTGCCTATGTTCAGGACTACGTGAAGAAGAACCCGATCAGCGATGCGCAGCTCAAACAGCAATATGAAGCCATCAAGGTCCAGCTTGGCACCACCGAATACAAGGCTCGCCATATTCTGGTGGCCAACGAAGAGGATGCAAAAATCATCGTTGCCAACCTCAAGAAGGGCGCCAAGTTTGATGAACTGGCGAAGCAGTCGGTTGATCCCGGCTCCAAGGACAACGGCGGCGATCTCGGCTGGGCCAGCGCAGGCAATTTTGTCAAACCGTTCAGCGATGCACTGACCAGCCTGAGCAAAGGAAAATACACCGAGACCCCGGTCAAAACCGAGTTTGGTTACCATGTTGTCCTGCTTGAAGACACCCGCCCGCTGAACGTTCCGTCGTTTGATGAGATCAAGCCCCGTCTGCTCCAGCAAGCCCAGTCCCAGCAGATCAGCAAGATGGTTGAAGCGCTGCGCGCCAAGGCCAAGGTCCAGTAAGCTCCTGGGTGACAAAGCCAAAAATCCGGGAGGCCATGGCCGTCCCGGATTTTTTTCGACCCGAGCTTTGCGGGATTTCTCACCACGAAATTGGTTCTGGCCGGATACGCTATCCTGACCATACAGGCGCATTCACTCAACCGGCAGGATTGACCCCAATCGCCCCACGACGAGATGAATCACCCCATGCTCTCACCGGCTCAATTCCTGTTGGCATTCGCCCTGAGCTGTGGCCTGATGAGCGGGAAAATCGCCGCGCAGCCGCTGCCGACGGGCCATAGCGAATTCATTTTCGCCGATGCGCGCAGCAACCCGGACAAGCCGATTACTGCCTGGTGCTACAAGCCGACAACGGCCACCCACGACAGCCGTATCGTTTTCGTCATGACCGGCGTACAACGCAACGCCGCAGAATACCGCAGCAACTGGGCACACCACGCTGACAAATACAATTTCATACTGATCGTGCCCGAGTTTCCTCGCCGCTACTACAACAAGGACGACGATTACACCTTCGGTGGCGTGACACAACAAAACAAAGCAAAGTGGGGTTTCAGCACCCTCGAACATCTGTTCGACGAAGTGCGCCAGCGAGAAGGTCTGTCGGCGGAAAAATACTCGATCTACGGTCACTCCGCAGGCGCCCAGTTCACCCATCGCCTGATGCTTTTTATGGGGGATTCGGTACGCGTTGACATCGCCATTGCGGCTAATTCCGGCTGGTACACGATGCCCATTTATGCCGTCGATTCGCGCTTCAGTTTCCCGCACACCCTCGACCCACGCATCGTTCCTGAAAGCGCACTGCCACGTCTGTTCGCAAATCGCTTGTTCATCCTGCTGGGTGACCAGGATACTGACGTTAACGCTAAGAGTCTAAACCGTAGCCCAACGGCCATGGCTCAAGGTGCACATCGCTTTGCCCGCGGGCACAACTTCTATCACCAGAGCAAGCTTCAGGCCATAGCACTCGGTACACCGTTCAATTGGGAGCTGATCGACGTTCCGGGTATTGGTCATAGTGACAAGGGCATGTCTGATGCAGCCATCAAGGTACTTTTTAACGACTAACCATGGCGCAAGTAAGAATATCTAACATCATGATTTCTGGTAATCTATTGCCAATAACATGATCACCCACGGTAGTCGATGACGCCGCTTACTGATTTATGTCTTTTTAGAAAAAGATCATGACGACCCGCCCCATGCCAGCAGATCGACAGCAACTGATTCAGTCGCTGTTTGACGAATACATCGAGATGTACGCATCGCGTGATGATCGCCTGACCGCAAGCTTCAGTAAGAATTTCAGTGGGTACACGGGTGGCGGCAACTTCCTTGTCCATGACCGGGATGAGTGGGCCAGGATAACCCGACAGGATTTCGCGCAGGTACCCGGCCGCATTCGCATCGAGATGCTCGATCTTTCGATGCAGGATTTATGCGACGACGTGGTCGTGGTCAATGCATTCTTCCATATTCACCTGCCCTTGCCGAATCACATCCTCTCGCATGAAACGGCGCGACTGGTGCTGATTTTCCGTCTTGAAGGGGACGAGTGGAAGATTACCCATAGCGGCATATCGATTCCCTACCATCTGGTTCAGGACGGCGAAGTCTATCCGCTCAAGGGTTTGCAGCAACGCAACAGCCAACTCGAGGTGTTGATCGAGGAACGCACGCGCGCACTTGAATTCGCCAACTTCCAGCTGGAATTGCTCAGCAACTCGGATGGACTCACCGGCATTGCCAACCGTCGCAACTTCGATACCGCATTTGCGTTGGAATGGAACCGTGCCCAGCGCTCAGGCCTTCCTTTGGCGCTGCTCATTCTCGACGTCGATCATTTCAAGCACTTCAACGACCACTACGGTCATCTGGCCGGCGATGACTGCTTGCGCGCGCTAGCGCAGGTGCTGCTGAAAGAGGTACGCCGCTCCGGGGAACTGGTGGCCCGTTATGGCGGCGAGGAATTCGTGGTACTGATGCCAGACAGCTCGGCAAGTGCTGCATTGGAGATGGCTGAACGGATTCAGCAAGCGGTCTGGTCACTGGCCGTGCCACATGCGGAAATAGCCGACAGCATCGGCATCGTCACGTTCAGCTTTGGTGTGGCCAGCCTCACCCCTTCAGCGTCCTTCGTCCCTGACGATTTAATAGGCGAGGCCGACCAAGCGCTCTATCGGGCCAAGAATTCAGGACGAAATCGTATTGAACTGGCTCCCAACTCCACAAGCGATTGATTCATCCTGGCAACAGCCCCTGTATCAGAGGCTATTTGCGATAAGCCTGTGCTTCCTGTAGTTCATCAAATGTATCGGTCTTGCACTCGAGCAGCTCGTCCTCATCGATACCGAGATATTGGAGCGCCTGAGTTCCATGCTGCTGCCACTCAGTGTACTGTGGCAAGCCGATAAAATCGTTAACCAGAGAGTCAGCAATCAGCGAGATGGCCGCCAAGGCAGCAATGTCGCCCTGACCCGTCGGCGTTTCTCCGTAAAGCAGTTCGAAGCGGTGATGATCGCGTATGGCCTGACAAACCAATTCGGGAAGATGCCAGGATCGCGCCAGAATGAAACCGACGAGGGTATGGCTGGCTTCATGTCGCTCGTGTTCGAGTTCAACCAGAGGCCGGTCGCTGCTACTGGCCAGCCGCAGCGTTTCCTTGTACTCAGGAAAGCGCTGGACCAGCAGTGGCATGCCGCAATCGTTGAACAAGCCAAAGGTATGAGCGCCATCGGTCGAGATGAAACGCAGCTGCCGCGCCAGACGAGCACAGGCGATGGCATGATAGTTGGTTCGATCCCAGAACTGATCCCAGAAGGGATCGGAGGCTTGCCCCCCGAGCGCGTTGCGCATCGCAAGCAGGGTGACAATGCTGGTAACCGAGCGGATGCCGAGCACCTGCAGCGCCGATTTGACCGCCTGAACCTTATGATTCAAGGCATAAAAGGGCGAGTTGGCCGATTTGATTACCGCCGCCGCAAGTCCCATGTCGCCGCAGATCAGCTTGTCGAGCTTGAGCAGATCGGGGTCATCACTGCGCGCTTCCTCAACCATGGCGATGACAATCCGCGGGCAAGGCGGGATGACAATATTGCCAAGAACGCGGGAAATCTCCTCGCTGCTGGGCTCGGTACCAGTGGACGTAGCATCTGCTTCCGACATGATATGCACCTCACGTTGAGAAAACCTATGACCTCATCCTAGCCGATGGGTGGCCAGGGAGCAACCACCGGACAAAAGCATTTTTTCACAATACAAAACAGAACGGGCGCCTGGGCGCCCGTTCTTCACTCTTTACTCATGAACCCTTTCGCCCTTAACTCACCCACTGACGCGCATTGCGGAACATGCGCAGCCACGGCGAGTCCTCACCAAGATCTTCCGGATGCCATGACATCTGCACCGTGCGGAAGACGCGCTCAGGGTGCGGCATCATGATGGTGAAGCGGCCATCAGCGGTGGTCACGCCGGTAATGCCGGCAGGCGAGCCATTCGGATTGTAGGGATAGATTTCGCTGGGTTGACCACCATTCGCGGCATTGTCGAGATAGCGCATGGCAACCAGCGCCTGCACCTGCTGTTCCGGCGTAGCGAATTCGGCGCGGCCTTCGCCGTGCGAAACGACCACCGGCATCCGGCTCCCGGCCATGCCAGCGAAGAACAGTGACGGCGATTCGGGCACCTCGACCATGGTAAAGCGGGCTTCGAACTGTTCTACCTTGTTGCGTTCGAAACGCGGCCACGCATCAGCCCCCGGAATCAGGTCTTTCAGCGCACTCATCATCTGGCAGCCATTGCATACGCCCAGGGCGAAGGTATCGCCGCGACCGAAGAAGGTCGAGAACTCATCGCGCGCACGACCATTAAAAAGGATCGTCCGCGCCCAGCCCTTGCCGGCACCGAGAACGTCGCCGTAAGAGAAACCGCCGCAGGCGACCGCGCCCTTGAAGTCGGAAAGAGACACACGACCGGCGAGGATATCGCTCATATGCACATCGACCGCAGCAAAACCCGCACGATCGAACGCCGCAGCCATCTCGACCTGACCGTTTACGCCCTGCTCGCGCAGGATGGCCACCTGGGGACGCGCACCACTATTGATGAACGGCGCGGCAATATTTTCCGCCGGATTGAAGCTCAGCTCGACCGACAGGCCGGCATCGGCGGTATCGAGGATACGGTCGTATTCCTGCTGCGCGCACTCCGGGTTGTCGCGCAGCGATTGCAGGCGGAACGAGGTTTCCGACCAGGCGCGCTGCAGATCAACTCGCTTTTCCCGTAATACCGCTTTGGCATTGCGGATGACGCGAATCTCGTCCCACGGATTCGGCGCGCCGATGAAGTGGGTGCACGCACCGAGACCGGCCTCGCGCAAGCCGTTCATCACCCGCGTCCGATCAGTACGGCGAATCTGCAGCACCGCGCCGAGTTCCTCGTTGAACAGTGCACGCATCAATTGTTCGTAGGTACGGTCGCCGAGCAGCTGCGACTTCTTGTCGGCCCCGTCCACATCGTTGGCCAGCGGGTCGAAGCACAGCCCGTCCATTTCCAGCGAGACGCCACAGTGCGCGGAAAAAGCCATTTCGACGAGGGTTGCGAACAGGCCGCCGTCACCACGGTCGTGATAGGCCAGCAGGAGGTCGTCGCTGGCGAGTTTCTGCACGGCGGCGAAGAAGGCCGGCAGACGCGCCGGATCATCGACGTCCGGCGCATCGGAGCCGGTAGCATTGAACACCTGCGCCAGTGCCGAAGCACCGAGGCGGTTCTTGCCGGCACCAAGATCGATCAGCAGCAGATCGGTCTCACCAGCATCAAGTTGCAACTGCGGCGTCAGCGTTCGACGCGCATCCAGAACCGGGGCAAACGCGGTGATGATCAGCGACAGCGGCGACACCACCTGTTTCTTCTCACCCACATCATCCCATGCCGTACGCATCGACAGCGAATCCTTGCCGACCGGAATCGACACGCCGATCTGCTGGCAGATGTCAGACACCGCACGCACCGTATCGAAAAGCCGCGCATCTTCGCCGGGCACGCCGGCCGGCGCCATCCAGTTGGCCGAGAGCTTGACGTCACCGATTTTCTCGATGCGCGCGGCGGCAACATTGGTCAGCGCTTCGCCGACGGCCATGCGCCCGGAGGCCGGTGCGTCAAGGATGGCCAAAGGCGTACGTTCGCCGATGGCCATCGCCTCGCCGCGCAGCGTCTGGAAGCCCATGGTGGTCACGGCAACGTCAGCCACCGGAATCTGCCACGGCCCGACCATCTGGTCACGGGCGGTCAGGCCACCGACGGTACGGTCGCCAATCGAAATCAGGAAGGTCTTGTCGGCCACTGCCGGCAGACGCAGCACGCGATAGGCGGCATCTTTCAGTTCTACCGACGTCGGGTCAAAGGGCACCACTGCCGAGGGCAGCCGTGCGACGTCACGGGTCATGCGCGGCGGCTTGCCGAGCAGCGCATCCATGTCCATATCCACCGGGCTATTGCCGAAATGCCGGTCAGCGACCACCAGACGGTTATCGTCGGTAGCCACGCCGACCACGGCAAACGGGCAACGCTCGCGCGCACACATGGCTTCGAATTCGGGCAGACGGCTCGGCGGAATGGCCAGCACATAGCGCTCTTGCGCTTCATTGCTCCAGATTTCGGCCGGCGACATGCCCGGCTCTTCGGTCTTCACTTCGCGCAATTCAAAATGCGCGCCGCAACCGGCGCCGTGTGCGAGTTCTGGGAAGGCATTGGAAATTCCGCCGGCACCGACGTCATGCACCGACAGAATCGGATTGCCAGCGCCCGGCGTTGACGCATCGCCGACCGGTTCACCCATCTGCCAGCAACGGTCGATGACTTCCTGCGCGCGCCGCTGCATTTCCGGATTGCCGCGCTGCACTGAAGCAAAATCGAGGTCTTCACTGTTGCTGCCGGTACTCATCGAACTGGCGGCGCTGCCACCCAGACCGATCAGCATGCCGGGGCCGCCGAGCTGAATCAGCAGGGTGCCGGGTTCAAAGGTTTTGGCCTTGATCGACTGACTCGCGGAAATATTGCCAAGGCCACCGGCGACCATGATCGGCTTGTGGTAACCGCGTACCACAGCGGCGTCGCCTTCACCGACACGCTGCTCGTAGGTGCGGAAATAGCCGGTCAGATTGGGGCGACCGAATTCGTTGTTGAACGCCGCAGCGCCAATCGGCCCTTCGAGCATGATCTCGAGTGCCGAAGCAATGCGCGACGGACGGCCGTAGTCGGCCATCTCGGCTTCCCACGGCTGCAGGGCGTCGGGGATATACAGATTGGACACCGAGAAGCCGCACAGGCCGGCCTTGGTTTTGGAACCGCGTCCGGTCGAGGCTTCGTCACGGATCTCGCCACCCGAACCGGTGGCCGCGCCGGGGAAGGGTGAAATCGCCGTCGGATGGTTATGCGTTTCGACTTTCGTCAGGACGTGCGTCAGCTCGTTCTTCCAGCCGTAGGCACCGCCTTCGCCGGGATAGAAACGATCAACTTCAGACCCTTCGAAAACCGAGGAGTTGTCGGAATACACCACAACATTGCCTTCGGGATGCGCCGCGTGAGTCTCGCGGATCATCCCGAATAGCGTTTCTGGACGCGGCTGCCCGTCGATCACCCAGGAGGCGTTGAAAATCTTGTGCCGGCAATGCTCGGAATTGGCCTGCGCGAACATCATCAGCTCGACGTCGGTCGGATTGCGCTGCGTTTTGTTGACGAACAACTCGACGAGATAATCGATTTCGTCTTCCGACAGCGCTAAACCGAGACGGGTATTGGCCTCGACCAGCGCCTCACGGCCACCGCCAACCAGATCGACCGAAGCCATCGGCTTGGGAGAGAAATGGCGGAACAGTTCGCTGCTCTGCGCAAAGTCACCGAGCACGGTCTCGATCATGCGGTCATGCAGCAGTGCGGCAATTTGTGGCCGGGCTTCTGCCGACACGCCGTCGATGCGGTAAGCGATGCCACGCTCGATACGCTCGATGGCGTCAAGACCGCAGTTCCAGGCGATGTCGGTGGCCTTCGACGACCACGGCGAAATCGTTCCGACGCGTGGCGTCACCAGAAAGAGTTCTCCTCGCTCGGCCGCCGCAGCTTCACGCTCTTCGAGTAGCGCAGCCAGGTTCTGGCGGGCCTCAGCACTCAAGGCTGCTTTCAGCTTGGCCACATGCCAGTAATCGGCACTGGCCACACGCGCCTCGGGCGCGATGGCCTGCAAGCGTTGCTGCAAGCTTTGAAGTCGGAAAGCGGAAAATGCGGGAGCCCCGCGGAGAAAGAGGATGTCGGCCATGGCTATTTCAGGAAAGGGCAGGAAAACCTGCGTGGAAACAAGGCGAAGGCGACATTATAGCCGAGAGCAGGGGATGCCGGACCGACGTAACCTGGCCAATTGTGTCGATCAGACGGCGCCCTCAAGCGCAACCGTCATAACTCTATCAGTAAGCCACATCGCTACGCCCCTTAGCTTCAGGTGTCTATTCAGTCATTCCTGGGCAAATACGGCAAGGCCAGTTCGATCACCAGGGCAATGCGTTGTTACAGCGCGGGTGCTGATCCGGTAATCGGTGACATCGGCTTCTGTGGCATAAACCCCGAGTGGCAGGGTCAAGGCCTGCCTCATGTCCAACAACGGGCGCATCTGCTGATCAACCATCAGTCCGTGCAGCGCACTGCCGCCCGTCGCGGTGAGCAGCGCGGGTGTTCCAGAATCTCGACGGGAAACACACTGCGTTGCAGACAAGCGCCCATGGCCCGACATAATTGTGAAATTTCCAACACCTGCAAGACAATCGTGCGACGTTCGCCAATCCGGGCGAGCAGCGCTTTGCACAGCACCAGAGTACGCGATGGCCGTTGCAGGCTGACGCAGAGCACGGCAGCGTTAAGAGCAGACATGACAGGCCCTGAGCCCCTTTGAACGCTCTGCAAGCACCTGGGAACGGATAGCTACCGCCCGGACAAATCACATCCAACAACCAAAACACGGCCTTTAGCCGACGAAATTCATGCCGATTTTCGATATCACCACAAAACGGCCTGAGACTACCATTCACTCAAGACGACATTTCAACCTTTCCTTCCAACGACACTGCCCTCAAAGACTGGCTATGGACAAACCGATCGAACGCAGCATTCAGGAATTCGTTCCAGGGAAACAGGTCACGCTGGCTCACCTTATCGCGCATCCGACCGATGATTTGAGTAAGAAAATCGGCGTTCCCGGTGCGGACGCGATAGGCATCATGACCTTGACCCCAGGCGAAACTGCCATGATTGCTGCCGACATTGCAACCAAAGCAGCGAATGTTCAGATCGGGTTTCTTGACCGGTTTTCCGGATCGCTGGTGATTTATGGAACCGTCGGCGCCGTTGAAGAGGCCTTGCGCCATGTCGTTGACACCCTGTCCCGCATCCTGAAATACAACGGCTGCTCAATCACTCGCACCTGAGAAATAGACTCTCTACCATGAATGACACCGGAAAATTTATGCTGTTAGGCGACATCGGAGCTGGCAAAACCACTCTGATCAATGCCCTGTGCGGCAAGAATGAGACGGCGCGAAAAACCCAGGCGGTCGAGTTCGAAGGCAACGGACTGGACACCCCGGGCGAATACCTTAGTCATCCGCGGTTTTATTCGGCGCTCTTGTGCACAGCACAAGAGGCCGACACGCTGGTCTATGTTCATTCCGCCGATCGCGACAGTTGCCGCCTGCCGCCGGGATTCATGGAAGTCTATAACGGCAAGGACATTGTCGGCGTTATCACCAAAACCGATCTCCCGGACGCCAGCCCGGAAGCCGCTCATGAACTGCTTCGAGCCAACGGCATCCGCGGGCCGATCTTTCGCGTTTCATCAACCGACCCGGCATCGCTGCTCCCACTCAAGGCGCTGCTGATGGGTACATCCAAATATGCCAAGGAGCATTTCGAATGAAAATCCTGATCAGCGCAGAAACAGTTCGGCAGGCAAAAGCCAGCGGACAAACCTGCCTTCCAGCCGGAAAGAAGGTGTTAATCACCCCTGAAGCACGCGGTGTGGCTGAACAACTGGGCATACGACTTGATGCCGAGAGCAATACACTCGAGACACCGCCTGCCGCAACGGGAGGACAGGAAATTGCTGCCATCCGTGCGTCGATTCTGGCGCACCTTCCGGCCGACGCCGCCGCCAAGCCAGAACTGGTCGAACAGATTATCAACAAGGTCTGCAACGCACAGAAAACTCCGCAAGCGGACGCTCCTGCTCCAGCCAGCCCTTCAGCCTCGCCCGCTTCCTGCGGAATTAAACTGGTCAAGGGCGCTGATGTGCGCCTGGGCGACTTCCCCGGCGCCGGCGCCGGAAAGCAAGTGGGCATTGCCGATGTCATCACCTCAGCGGACGGCGCACCGATTGCTGCCGGATTCATGGCCTGGAGCGATTGTTTCTTCCCATGGACCTTAGACTACGACGAAATCGATCTGGTTCTAGAGGGCGAACTGCATATCCGCTGTAATGGCCAAACCCATGTAGGCAAGGCCGGGGACGTGATGTTCATTCCCAAGGGGAGCGCCATCGAGTTTGGCACAACGAGCAAGGTGCGCTTTTTCTACGTCACCTACCCGGCCAACTGGCAAGGCTAGATTCACACCATGGACGTTACAACCCAGTACATCACCGAAAGCTGGCTCGCTGAGAACGTCCATCTCAGCGAAGGTGGTGAGGTGCGTCTGCCAACCTCTTGCCGGCTGACACCGGCAGCACGCGATGTGCTTGCCGAGCGGAATATCCGGGTGCGTTACACGGACGAGGTCGGCAGGGTTTTTGTCGCTGCGGGTAGTGACGACCAGCTCAGCCGGGTCCATCCGCTCACCAATAACAACCAACGCGAAACAGCGCAATGCCTGCTTTGCCAGCAGGAGGTCAAGACCAAGCCGGGATCGATGACGCACCTGAACGCCACCACCCTGGTGGCCAAGAACGACGCCCGTATCGTGTTGCGCGGACGAGTAGACACGGCCATCGCTCATGCAGTCCTGCTGCAGGCGGAGTGGCAATCCGCGTCGCTGGCGGCAAGCTTGCAGAAAATGCTGGCGGATGTCCGCGCGGCACTCGGCAACGTCCTGCGCTCCGAGGTACTGAACGAACCCATGCCGCCGATCACCTTGGGCGATTTCAACACCGATCAGATCCATCTGATTTCGCACAACCCTCTCCAGCATCTTGGACACGACCACATTGTTCCTGCACTCGAGCACGGTCTGGCAGTCGCTCGCTTAAACCTCTTGCGGTCTGTCATCCGCGAAGCTGAAGTGTCCGCTGCACAAGCGTTCATCAACAAGGATTTCTCGATCAGCCGCGAAGACATCCTGCAGGCACTCAACCGGCTGTCCAGCGCCGTCTATGTACTTATGCTGATCACTTGGATCGGCGAGAAGTCGGGCAGAAAATCATGAACCTCATCGAATCCTGCATGGCCACCGCCAAAGCCAATCCGGTACGCGTTGTGTTCCCGGACGCCATTGACGAGCGCGCCATTCTCGCGGCGCAGCAACTCGCCCGACAGGGCTGGGCACATCCAGTACTTCTGGCCAATCCGTTCGAATTGCGCCGTTACTGCAAACAGCGAGGCCTAACCCTCGGCGACGTGCCGGTCATCGACCCACAGCACAGCCCGTGGCTCGATACCTATGTCGAGCACTACTGCAACCACCGCCCAGGCGTGCTTCCTGAGGAGGCCAGCGCCCAAATGCGCGACCCCTTGTGGTTCGCCGCAATGATGGTCGCACAGGGCGATATCGATCTTTGCGTTGCCGGCAACCTGGCCGCAACCGCCGCAGTACTGCGTGCTGGCATGCGCGTCATCGGACTGGCCGAAGGCATGAAAACCTTGTCGTCGATCATTTTCATGGTCTCGCCAGACGGTAATCGGGTACTGGGATTTGCCGACTGCGGCGTCGTTCCTGAACCCACTGTTGAACAGTTGGCAGATATTGCCATTTCGGCCGCAGATAACTACCGTTCCGTCACCGGCAATGAAGCCCGTGTTGCCATGCTATCGTTCTCGACCAAAGGCAGCGCCAAGCATCCGTCAGTTGATGCGGTGCGCCAGGCGACAGAACTGGCACGGAGCCGGCGTCCAGATCTGCTGCTCGATGGCGAGTTCCAGTTCGACGCCGCCATCGCGCCATCCGTTGCCGCACAAAAGGCACCGGACAGCCCGCTGCAAGGGAATGCCAACGTTTTCGTCTTCCCTTCGCTTGAGGCCGGAAACATCGGCTTTAAGATCGCCCAACGCCTCGGCAAATACGCCGCGCTGGGCCCGTTGATCCAGGGGCTGCGCCTGCCGATGCACGACCTGTCACGCGGCTGCAGCACGTCAGACATGGTACAGACAACATTATTGGCAATGCAGATGAGCAGACTCGTAGCACCAGGGTCTGCCACCTGCGTTGCAATGAAGGAGGCCTGAATGAATCAGGCATCCGTTTTTTCGCCCGGGGAGACCCAGTGTTTCGCCGGACTTAACCTGACGGGTTTGTCCCGTCTTCTTTGCCGCAACTTTAGTCAGTACTCACGGAGATAATCAAATGGAAGCTCTTGGCATGATTGAAACCAAAGGCCTGGTCGCGTTGATCGAAGCATCGGACGCCATGGTCAAAGCTGCTCGCGTCAAGCTGGTCGGCGTCAAGCAAATCGGTGGTGGCTACGTTACCGCCATGGTACGTGGCGATGTCGCCGCCTGTAAGGC
This sequence comes from Betaproteobacteria bacterium, assembly GCA_037139055.1. Lineage (GTDB taxonomy): Bacteria > Pseudomonadota > Gammaproteobacteria > Burkholderiales > Rhodocyclaceae > Propionivibrio. The sequence continues at coordinate 21,377 of JBAXHE010000008.1, forward strand.
CGCAACTGACGCTGGCGCCGCCGTTGCCCAACGCCTTGGCGAACTCGTCGCGGTGCATGTCATTCCACGCCCGCATGCTGATCTCGAAGAAGTCTTCCCGATCAAGGCAATGAGCGACATCGTCGACTAAATGATCTGACGCGGCAAAGGGCGCCCACCGGGCGCCATGCCCGCTTTTTTGTACGCCAGTGCGCTTGCGCCCCAAACTAGGGCGGAATCATTACGTACATCGTAAACACAAACAAGGAGGAGCCAGCAATGGAACTCGCAGTGGTAATCGGACAGGTTGTCTCCACCGTGAAATGCCCCGGCATTCACAAAGAGCGCCTGTTGCTGGTCGATTTTATCGGCCTCGATGGCACACCCTTGGGCGTACCGCACGTCGCCGCTGACAGTATTGGGGCCGGTGATGGTGAGTGGGTATTGGTCACCCAGGGTAGTTCAGCACGCCGCGCTTCGCCTGATGCCGTAGATCTCCCCATTGACATGAGCATCGTCGGCATTGTCGATGAAGTTGTTATCAAAGGCCGCGTGGCCTACCACAAGTAGTTAGACAGGAGACTGAAGGTCATGGACGCTACGAAACCAGACGACATAGAACTCATCGTGCGTGCTGTTTTGCAGTCGCTTAACAAGGAACAGCCTGGCACCCCTCATCGTGGTGCACTGCGGCTCGCTCCTGGCGTATTTGAGAACCTCGATGATGCCGTCGCCGCGGCAGATAGCGCACAAAAACAAATCCGGCCGATCGCCATGCGATCACGGGTTATCGAAGCCATCCGTCGAGCAGGTGTTGAGCACAGCCAAGAACTTGCAGAAATGGCCGTTGCTGAAACCGGAATGGGTCGCGTTGATGACAAAATAGCCAAAAATATTTCACAAGCGCGTTTTACACCTGGCGTTGATAGCCTCACTCCGCGTGTGCTTACCGGCGACCGGGGGCTAACCCTGATCGAGAACGCGGCCTGGGGAGTCATTGCCTCGGTCACCCCCTCGACTAACCCGGCGGCAACGATCATCAATAACGCCATAAGCATGATATCTGCAGGAAACACCGTAGTATTTGCCCCGCATCCTGCCGCTAAAAAAGTGTCGCAACGTGCCATAAGTCTGATTAATGAAGCCGTTGTCGCTGCTGGTGGCCCGGATAACGTGGTGGTTACGGTCGCCAAGCCGGATATCGCTACGGCACAAAAGCTCTTCCGTTATCCCGGTATTAACCTACTGGTGGTCACCGGAGGCGAGGCCGTGGTCAATGAAGCACGCAAGCATACTGACAAACGTCTGATAGCCGCGGGCGCGGGCAATCCACCGGTGGTGGTAGACGAAACGGCCAATATTCCCCAAGCCGCACGTGACATTGTTTATGGCGCGTCGTTTGATAACAACATCATCTGCGCCGACGAGAAGGAAATTATTGTCGTCGACAGCGTCGCCGATCAGCTCAAGACCGAGATGAAGAAAAACAAGGCGGTGGAACTGACACGAGCCCAGGCCGACAAACTGCTGCCCGTTCTGCTGAGCAATATCACCCCGGATGGTCATGGCACAGTATGCCGCGACTGGGTCGGTCGCGATGCCGCTAAAATTGCCGCAGCCATCGGTCTGGACGTACCCGCCGACACCCGTCTCCTGTTTGTCGAAACGGAAGCAAATCACCCGTTTGCCGTCACGGAACTGATGATGCCGGTTATCCCTGTGATCCGTGCGGCTAACGCCGATGAAGCCATCGATCTGGCCGTACGACTGGAAGGCGGCTGCCGTCACACCGCTGCCATGCACTCACGCAACCTGGACAATCTGGATCGTATGGCCAATGCCATCAATACCAGTATCTTCGTCAAGAACGGCCCGTGCATTGCCGGTCTCGGTTTTGGTGGCGAGGGTTGGACTTCAATGACCATCTCTACGCCCACAGGCGAAGGGGTTACCTGTGCCAGCAGTTTTGTGCGTCTGCGTCGCTGCGTGCTCGTTGATCATTTCCGCATTGTCTAATGCGTCCAACGCCCATGCCCTCCACGTCCAATCCTCTCAGCTGGCTGGAACCGTTGCTCACCCGGGCAGCGACTCTGTCCAATGATGCAACGCCATCGGTCGCCCCAGAAGAGCTGTATCTGGGGATTGATCTGGGAACCAGCGATGTGGTGACCATGGCGGTCGACGCCCAAGGTACGCCAATGGCGGTCTGCCTGGAATGGGCCGATGTGGTACGTGACGGCGTGGTGCTGAATTTTATTGAAGCGGTCAGGATCGTTCGCAAACAGCTTGCGCAGATCGAATCACAGCTTGGGCGGAGCTTTACCCATGCCGCCACCTCCTTTCCTCCCGGAACAGATCCGCGCATTTCGGCCAACGTAATTGAAGCGGCCGGATTACAGGTTTCAGAAATCATCGATGAACCGACGGCCGTCGCCCGACTGCTCGGGATTTCACAAGGCGCCGTCGTCGACATCGGGGGAGGAACGACGGGCGTGGCATTGATCGAGAACGGCAAAGTTGTTTACTCTGGCGATGAAGCTACTGGTGGTCACCATGTCACCCTGTGTCTGGCCGGAGCCTTGAAAACGACCATTGAAGCAGCTCAGAAGTTCAAGCATGAGCAGGGTCAGGAGGCGTGGTCGATCGCGCGACCGGTGTTCGAGAAAATGACCGATATCGTCCAATCGCACATCGGCACTCGTGTTCCGGTCAAGACACTGTATCTGTCCGGCGGTTCGTGCGCCCTGCCGGGCGTTCAGTCCCTGTTTTCCCAGGCTTTCCCCGGGATCGAGGTCATCCTGCCTCAACCCTGTTTGTATCTGACACCACTGGCGATTGCCTCCAGTGCCCGAAGCGCCAGATGAGCCACGTCACTGAAAAACTCCACTCGATTGCCGAATGCGTGCGTTCCGCCGGTGTCGTCGGCGCCAGCGGCGGTGGTTTTTCGCTGGCTGACAAGCTCACAGCCCGTCCCTACCGCACATTGATCATCAACGCCGGGCAGAGTGAACCGCTGATCTGCAAAGACTGGGCAGCGCTGGCACATTACTCGACTTGCGTTCTTCTCGGTGCCCAACTGCTGATCGAAGCAATGGGGCTGAACAAGGTTTTCCTGGCTGTGCGCGAGGAGTTCCATCCCCTCCTTCCGGAGCTCCCCGCCGCAGTCAGGAAATACGGCGTAATACTTGCGCGCCTGCCCGACATTTATCCGCTCGGCTACGAAAAGATATTGAAGCGCGAATTGCTCGGCATCCCCATGAATGCGACTGGCAACGACGACATTATCGTGATCAATGCCGAAACCTTGCGTAACCTGTCCTGGGCGGTCAACCGGAAACGACCGGTGACCACCAAACTGATCACGCTTGGCGGTGCCGTAACGCACCCGATCAGCCTTGAAGTCCCTGTAGGCATTCCGTTCCGTGACTGCCTGCACCAGGCCGGAGGGGCAAACTGTGCGGACTATACTGTTTTTCAAAACGGTGTTCTCGCCGGTCATCCTGTTGATCCGGATCAATCCTGGGTCAGCGCCACCACTCTGGGTTATGTGCTGCTTCCGGCGACACACTCCGTCATTTCATCGCAACAGCAGAATGATGCAATGAACGTCCGGCTCGTCCAGCGCCGCGCCGACTTTCTGGAAAGCACGGTCGCTGGGCGCACCCAGGCCATGAGCGCGGCTTATTCGCTGTTCGACCTGAGCGCCTATCGCCGTTCGCGTCCGGTATTCAATCCACCTGTTCCGAACGATTCCGACAAATCTTTGTGCGTACGCATCACCGCCGGAGGGCGGACGCGCGAGCTGCAACCCTGCGTAGCGGTCGGTGATAAGGTGGTACGCGGCCAAGCTGTCGCGCGTCTGGCTGATAGCACGGCTTTGCCGCTCCATGCCAGTATCGACGGGACGGTTGAGCAAATTGACATAACCGGCATCAGAATCAGACACGCTGATGCAAGAGGAGCCTTTGCATGATGCATGAAGCGGAAATCAGCCGCATCGTTACCCATACCGTCGACATGATGAATGCCCTGACGGTGCATCAGTTCAGCCTGCCGCCGAACACCTATATTGGTGCAGGGGCCATCGCCCGTACCGGCGAAGCAATTGAAAAATGTGGCGTGCGCAAAGTTCTGGTGATGACAGACGAACTGCTGAACAAGTTGGGGCTGCCCGAGGGCATGTACCGCGCACTGACTCACTCGCAGATTGAATACGACGTCTTTTGCATGCCCACCGGCGAACCCGGAAGCAACGAAGTGGAAGCCGCCGCACGTCAGGCCGCCGAGTCGGGATGCGGTGCAATTGTAGCCTTTGGTGGCGGTTCGGCGTTGGATGCTGCGAAAGCCGTGGCGCTTTTGCTCGCCAATCCCGGTAGTACGATCAGCGATCTGGAAAGCGCAGCTCAAATCCGTCCGCGGACCATGCCGCTGGTCGCCGTGCCGACTACGGCCGGCACCGGATCAGAGGCCACCACTGTCACCGTGATCATCGATAGCACCCGTCACGTCAAGCGAATACTGATCCATGACTCGCTGATGCCCGACTTGGCCATCATCGACGCCTGCCTGATGCTTGGCGTTCCGCAGCACGTCACCGCAGCCACAGGTATCGACGCGCTAACCCATGCGATCGAAGCCTATGTCGCGAGCGGCGCCACGCCGATGACTCAGGCACTGGCCTATCGTGCGATCAGCCTGATTGGCGAAGCGTTGCCAATTGCTGTCGGCAAAGGTAGTGATATTGCTGCTCGCGAAGCCATGGCTCTGGCCTCATACATGGCCGGGATTGCTTTTTCCAACGCTGGACTGGGTTTATGCCATGCCACGGCGCATCAGATCGGTGCAGCCTACAACATCCCTCATGGCGTCGCTAATGCCATCATGTTGCCCTCTGTCATGAATTACAACCAACTGGTCTGCAAAAAGTCGTATCAGGAAATTGGCCTGGCGCTTTGCGGCCGCATGATGGACGCTGCAGAAACGATCCACAGTGTGCAGAGCCTGATTGCTGAACTCGGTCTTCCCGCCAACCTGATCGAAGCCGGCGCGCGCAAGGAGGATTTTCCGAGGTTTGCCGAAGCAGCACTTGAGGACCCCTGTCTGCGGGCCAACCCCCGCACCGCATCCAAACAGCAAATCGTTAGTGTTTTCATGCATGCCTATCAGCGCATGAACTCTGCGGCGCAATCTGAATGAACATTAAGCGCCTTCATTCCGTAGGGATTGACGTCGGCACAACGACCACGCAGGTGATTTTTTCTGCGCTGGAAGTAACCAACCGCGCACCGGTCAACCAGGTGCCGCGGTACGAGTTTTCAAAGCGTGAGATCCTGTACCAGAGCCCGGTCATCTTCACGCCCTTGACCCCGGATCGCACGGTGGATGTTGCGCAACTGCTCAGTTTTATCGACGCTCAATACGCCTCGGCTGGAGTGACCCGGAAACAGATTGAATCGGGGGCGATCATCATCACCGGTGAAACCTCGAAGACTGGGAATGCCCGTGCGGCGGTGATGGAAGTTTCTGGTCAACTCGGCGACTTTGTCGTCGCCACGGCCGGGCCACATCTCGAATCAATTATCTCCGGACGTGGATCGGGTGCCGCGGAATACTCGCGAGCCAACGCCGCGCGAGTCCTGAATATCGATATCGGAGGTGGCACTTCCAACTACGCAATTTTTGCTGGAGGCAAAGCCATCGACAGCGCCTGTCTGAACGTGGGCGGGCATCTGATCGAGACCGATACCAACGGAAAGGTTACTCGCGTCCACCAGCCTGCCCGACTCATCTGCGATGAACTTTTCGGTCGTGCGCAAGACCCGATGCAGCTCACCCGGGCGCAGCTTGATCAGGTTGCTATACGGATGGCTGAACTGGTCGTCGAAGTCATGCGCAATACGCCCTCGCCACTCGCCCAGGCCTTGCTGATGACCGCTGCACTAAGCGAAACCGAAGCGCTGGACACCGTTTTTATCTCCGGCGGGGTTGGCGCCTGCCTCTATCAACCAGGCGATGTCGCAACACCTTTTGTATACCGGGATATCGGGCCACTGCTGGCCGATGCGCTCAAACCTTTGCTCAGCACAGGCTCACCGACCTTGGCGGAACCACAGCAAACCGTACGCGCGACGGTGATTGGTGCCGGAGCGCATACGCTGTCCCTGTCTGGCAGCACCATATGGGTCAATGCGAATAACCTGCCAATCAAGAATCTGCCAGTTGCCCACCCGCTGATCAATGCGGTATCAGGATTAGGCAACGCCTGGGGAACGGCCGTGCGCCAACTCGATCTGGATCCAGCCTGTGATGCCTATGCGCTTGCGCTACCCGCAAGCATTGAACCGCTTTACCGCAATATTGTAGCAACTACCGACGAACTGGTGACGTTCTGCCGCCAGAGCGCTCCGACCAACGTTCATCCGCTGATTGTCATATGCCCACAGGACCTGGGTAAGGCGCTGGGGATGGAATTGCAACCCCACATGATGAATCGCCAGATGGCGATCATCGACGAAGTTCAAACCCGTGAAGGGGACTATCTGGATATTGGCTTGCCGATTTTCGATGGAAATCTCCTTCCTATCACCGTCAAATCCCTGGCATTCCCGTCTTAAGAGGAAGACTGCAATGAAGCTCTCAACTCGTTTATTCGGCTCGACATACTCGTTCAAGAACATCAAGGAGGTGCTGGCAAAAGCAAATGAGCCTCGCTCTGGCGATGTGCTCGCCGGCGTTGCCGCGCAAAGCTCACAGGAGCGCATCGCGGCGAAGTATGTACTATCGGAACTCACGCTGGCCGATCTGCGCAACAACCCGGTCATTCCGTATGAAGAGGATTGCGTCACCCGGATCATTCAGGATGGCGTCAATGAAAGCGCTTTCAATCGAATCAAGCACTGGTCGGTGAGCGAACTACGCGAATACGTACTTTCCGACGAAATCACGCTGGAAGAGCTCGACTTCATGCGCAAAGGACTCACCTCCGAGATGGTCGCCGCGGTTGCCAAGATTTGCTCCAACGGAGACCTGATGTACGGCGGGAAAAAAATGCCGGTGGTCCGGCGTGCCAACACCACGGTCGGTGGAAGAGGCACGTTCAGCACCCGCCTGCAACCCAACGACACGCGGGACGATCTGAGCAGTATCGCGGCACAGATCTATGAGGGGTTGTCGTATGGCACCGGCGACGCACTCATCGGCACCAACCCGGTCACGGACAATGTCGAGAGTGTCACCCGCATCCTCGGGCAAATCTACGAAGTGATCGACAAGCACGAAATCCCGACTCAAGGTTGCGTATTGTCCCACGTCACCACCCAGATTGAAGCGATTCGTCGGGGCGCACCGGCCGGTCTGATCTTCCAGAGTATCTGCGGGTCTGAAAAAGGCCTGAAGGAATTTGGCGTCACTCTAGAAATGCTGGACGAAGCCCAGGAAGTCGGTCGCCAGTACAACCGAATTTCCGGATCCAACTGTCTCTATTTTGAAACCGGACAGGGCTCTGCGCTTTCCGCCAACGCGCACCATGGTGCCGACCAGGTCACGATGGAAGCCCGCAACTACGGCTTGGCACGTCACTACGACCCATTCCTGGTCAATACCGTGGTTGGTTTTATCGGCCCGGAATACCTGTACAACAGCCGTCAGATCATTCGCGCCGGTCTGGAAGACCACTTCATGGGCAAGCTCAGTGGGATTTCCATGGGGTGTGACTGCTGCTATACCAACCACGCCGAATCGGATCAGAACTCCAATGAAAACCTGATCATGCTGCTTGCCGCAGCAGGTTGTAACTACGTCATGGGAATGGGCATGGGCGACGACATCATGCTCAACTATCAGACCACGGCTTTTCACGATACGGCGACAGTTCGTCAAACACTGGGGCTTCGACCAGCACCTGAATTTGAGGTCTGGCTGGAGAAAAAGGGAATCATGCATAACGGCAAACTCACCCGCAAAGCGGGCGATGCCTCGATCTTTTTCTGAGAGGGAATCATGGATCAAAGTGAAATCGACACACTCGTCCACACTGTATTGCGGCAGATGGGATATAACGCCACTCCTGCGACCAATACTTCGACGACCCAACAGGGCGTATTGACCGGCCCTGCCAGCTCACCCACCGCCGTCAGTCAAATTGGCGCGGCAGATGACGAGCCACTCCCTGACTTGGGAAGCGATGAGTTCAAATACTGGATCGGGGTAAAGGACCCGCAGAACCTTCAGGTTCTGAAAGAATTGCGCAAAAGCACGCAATCCAGAGTTTGCGCGGGTCGCACCGGCCCGCGTCCGCGCACCACGTCACTGCTTCGCTTTCTGGCTGATCACTCGCGCTCCAAAGACACCGTGCTAAAGGAGATTTCAGCGGATTGGGTTAACCGTGCCGGACTATTCGAAGTTCAAAGTCAGATCACCGACAAGGACGAGTACCTCACCCGCCCGGACAAGGGGCGCCTGCTTTCGCAAGCCGGGATTGACGAGGTGCTGAAGCAATGCAAGAAAAATCCACAGGTACAGGTGGTGATATCGGACGGTCTTTCGACGGATGCGATTACCGCAAATCTCGACGAAATTCTTCCGCCCCTGCTCAAAGGCCTGAAGAACGCTGGCCTCGAGGTTAATAACCCGTTTTTCGTGCGTTATGGACGGGTCAAGATCGAAGACCAAATTGGCGAATTGCTGGGAGCGCAGCTGGTTATTCTGTTGATTGGCGAGCGTCCGGGTCTGGGGCAATCGGAAAGTCTTTCCTGCTACATGGTTTATGGCCCGACCAAAACCACGGTTGAGGCCGAGCGCACCTGCATTTCCAACATTCACCGCGGCGGCACACCGCCGGTTGAAGCCGCCGGTGTCATTGTCGACCTCGCCAAACAAATGCTGGCCCAAAAGGTAAGTGGCATTGCCCTTGCCAAACGCTAAGGAGAACTCTCATGTCAATACTTGAACGTATTCGTCCCAACGTTTGCGCCGTGCGGCTGATAGCCTCCGTGCAGCAGGACTTCAAAACCAAACTGGGCCTGCCTGATTACTTCAACAGCGTCGGCCTGCTCACTGCCGATTCAGACGATGTCACCTACATCGCCGCAGACGAGGCCACCAAGCATGCCCAGGTCGAGGTTATTTCCGGCCGCTCGCTTTACGCCGGAGCCTCGCATGGCCCGTCGCCCACCGCCGGCGAAGTACTGATCATCTTTGGCGGTCCGACACCCGCCGAGGTCCGTTCCGGGCTCGACGCCGCAATCGCCACGATCAACAATGGCCCGGCATTCCAGTGGGCTGACGAAGCCCACTCGGTGGCCTTTCTGGCACATCTGGTCTCGCGCACCGGTAGTTACTTGTCGAAAGTTGCCGGAACTGAACAAGGAGGTTCTCTGGCCTACCTGATTGCCCCACCTCTCGAAGCTGCTTACGGGATTGATGCCGCTCTTAAAGCGGCTAATGTGGAACTGGCAACCTACATTCCCGCACCTTCGGAAACCAACTATTCCGGCGCCTTTCTGTCCGGCGATCAGGCGGCATGCAGTGCCGCCTGTGCGGCATTCAGGGAAGCTGTACTGGGAATTGCCAGAGCACCACTGGCCTGGTGATTCATCCTTAAAACCACAATTAACCACGAAGGACACGAAGATAAATAATAGATTGCAGTGCTTTTTTGCTTACCCATCAGGTGGCGCAACATAGCACCGTAAGCTCAGGTTTATCTTTGTGAACTTCGTGCCCGTCGTGGTTCAACTTGTTTTTCTAGGTTCATCGGGAAAGTTCATGTCCAAGGTCACGATAAACAGTCTGGGTTATGTCGAGGTACGCGGTCTGGCCGCGGCTATCGAAACTGCCGACAGTATGCTCAAATGCGCCGAAGTACGACTACTGCGCCAGCTTTCCCTCGATCCGGCACAGATCACCCTGACAGTAGAAGGTAGTCTGGGCGCTTGCCGTGCCGCCGTCGATGCCGGTCAAGCCTGTGCCCAACGCCTTGGCGCATTCATTGCCAGCCAGGTTCAGGGTCGTCCGGCGCGGGATACCGAAAGCTTTGTCCTCGCCCTCGCCGAAGCCGGGCGAAAGCCCTTCGGAGAAATGCCGCAGACGTTCAAGCCGAAACCCGCCGCAAAGCCAACGAAAAGCGTTCCAGAGGCTTCGTTAAAGACGGATCAAGTGGGCGCGGTTCCATTGGATGCGGACTCGCTGGATTTGGCACTGATCAATGCACTGACCGGACTTCCCGGCGGATACAGTGCCCGGAGCCTGTCAAATCAACTGAAAGTTGATCTGGAAGCGGTGCAGTATCGCCTCGAAACGCTCTGCTCACTCGGCAAGTTGGCCAAGCGGCGCGGTCGTTACCATCTGCTTGCGCCGGAGAGTGACACCAAATGAACGCCATCAGCGACAAGGCCCGGGCGGCCGGGGTCGTAGGCGCGGGTGGCGCGGGTTTCCCGACCCACGTCAAACTTGCTGGTACGGCCGAAATTTACATCGTCAATGGCGCCGAATGCGAGCCACTGCTTAAGGTGGATCAGCAAATCGCCAAAAAATACGCCTCATTACTGGTGCGCGGTCTGGAACTGGCGATGCAGGCAACGGGCGCCAGAGAAGGCATCATCGCTCTGAAAGCCAAGTATGAGGAAGCCATTGTCACCCTGACCCCGCTCCTGAAAAGCAACATGCGGATACACATCCTCAAGGACGTGTATCCGGCGGGCGATGAAGTCATCACCATCTGGATGGCCACCGGGCGCCGCGTTCCGCCAGCAGGCTTGCCCAAGGATGTCGGTGTGGCAGTCAATAATGTACTGACCCTGATCAACCTTGCCCGTGCTGTCGACGATGACGCTCCGGTCACGACACGGACGCTGACCATCACGGGCGCCGTCGCCAAACCAATCACCGTTACCGTGCCCATCGGCGTTGCGCTCAGAGAAGTTCTGACCCTGGCAGGTGGAGTGACCGTTGCTGACGCCGCCTTTATCAATGGCGGGCCAATGATGGGAAAACTCGTCAACTCGCTCGATGATCCGGTCACCAAGACCACAGGCGGTCTGATCGCGCTACCAACTTCACACATATTGATTCGTCGTCGCAGCCAGAATGAACGCTCGATCATTGAAATGGCACGTACCACCTGCGAACAATGCATGTTATGTACTGAACTGTGCCCACGTCACATTATCGGCCACGAACTGCCGCCGCACCTGATCGTCCGCTCGGTCAATTACCATCATTTTGGCCAGCCCTCGACCCTACTCTCGGCGCTGACCTGCTCGGAATGCGCCATTTGCGAAGCGTGGGCCTGCCCGGTCGACATTTCACCGATGCGGCTCAACCAGATGCTTAAAGTCCAGTTACGCAAGGAAAATGCCCGCTATACCGGCCCTTTACACCCTGTCGATCCGATGGCCGAACACCGGCTGGTTCCGGTCAGTCGCCTGATCGCCAAGTTGGCGATCAAGGAGTACAACAGAAAAGCTCCGCTCGATGAAACGCCCTATCAGCCCAAACGCGTGGTACTGCCACTCAGGCAACATACCGGCGCGCCGTCCATCCCGTGCGTCAGCGTGGGAGAAACCGTGAACATTGGACAACTCGTGGCTGAGATCCCTCCTAACGCCCTGGGGGCCAGGATTCACGCCAGCATTAACGGACGGGTGGACAGCGTTTCCGACGCCGCCATCACCCTTGTCGCCTAGAAAAGGAAAAGCAATGGATCACCACGCAATAGGCCTTGTTGAAATCAACAGCATCGCCAAGGGGTTTGAAGTCTGCGATGCGATGGCCAAGACGGCAAATGTCAGCATTCTTGTCGCCAAGAGCATTTGCCCGGGAAAATACATCGTGCTGATCGGCGGCGATGTCGCGGCGGTTCGGCAATCTGTGGAAACCGGAGAAACAGTGGCCGGTTCAACGATTGTCGACAGCTTTGTCATCGCCAACATTCACCCCTCGGTACTTCCCGCCATCAGCGGCGGCAACAGCATCGAAAACATCCAGGCGCTGGGGGTCATCGAAACCTACTCGGTTGCTGCCACCATTGAGGCCACGGACGCAGCCGTCAAGGCGGCCTCGGTTATCCCGATACGCATGCACCTGGCATTTGGCATCGGTGGCAAGAGTTACGTCGCCCTTTCCGGTGAAGTGGCCGACATCAACGCTGCCGTTGAAGTCGGCGCCGCGGTGGCCAGTGAGAAAGGCTTTCTGGTGAACCGCGTGGTCATTCCGCGGCCACACCAGCAGTTGATCGACCAGATAGCCTAAGCCGCTATCTGACGACAGAACATACATGCCCTTACATAACCATGGCATTCACTACTGACAGGAAGAAATTGCGGCCGACGGATTTATCGGATTAAAGATTGATACCAGGCATGACTGGAAGTTTGTTAAACAGGAGAATGCATTGAAGGCGCTTTCATTACGAACAAAAATAGCCAGCCTGGCCATCGGAGCCGCATCGATTGCCTTTGCGGTCACCTTTTCAGCAATTGCCTGGATTGCACGTGACCAGGCGCGTGATGCCGCTCTGGATGCGGCGAAAGAAATTGCACGCTCGCACGCCAACGATGTTAAATCCGAGTTCATGCGCACCTATACGACGGTGAATAGCCTGACTTCCGCATTGACCGCGATGAAGACCTCGGGCTACACAGATCGCCAGTTGGCCCAGGATGTCGCCAAGGACATGCTAAACACCAACACCCAACTGATCGGACTGTCCAGCTATTGGGAACCGAATGCGTTTGATGGCAAAGACGCCGAATGGCATGGAAAACCGGGGCATGACAAGACCGGCCGCTTCATGGCGTACTGGAACCGCTCGTCAGGGAAGATCGCTGTTGAACCGACCGTCGATTACGACAACGAGGAAAAAAGCCCCTGGTACTTTGTCCCCAAGAAAACCGGCAAATTCTTCGCTACGGAACCCTATGCCTTCTCCGTTGCTGGCAAGGACATCATGATGGTTTCACTGATGTCACCGATCATTGTCGGCGGCAAATTTCTTGGAGTCTCCGGTTCCGATTATCCGCTCTCAACCTTGCAGGAAATCCTCGCCAAAGTTAAACCTTACGACGTCGGTTACGCGGCCCTCATCACGCAAGGAGGGAAATACGCCAGTAATCCGGATTCCAAAAAACTCAATGCCCCGGCTGCAGACGTGCCTGCCAGTATCGTGAACGATTTCAAGGTTGGCAAATCAGCGTTGTATATCGACGAAAATGGTTGGGTGAACGTTTTCGAGCCGATTCAGATCGGCGTATCGGACACCTTCTGGTCGCTCAAGGTCAGCTTCCCTTTGTCCGCCGTGATGAGCGGCGCCAACCGGATCGTGATGGTATCAATTGTCCTGGCAATCCTCAGTATCGCACTTCTCGCGCTATTCATGATTCCACTGCTGCGCGCGCTAACTTCCCCGCTCATCCTCCTGACCAGCAGGATGAGCGAACTGGCGGAAGGCCAGGGTGATCTTACGAAGCGGCTACCGGTGAAGTCGGAAGACGAGATCGGTCAGATTTCAGCCGCGTTCAACAGCTTCATGGACAAACTCCGCGAACTCGTCTCTCAAATCGCCTCGCAAAGCTCGCAACTTGACGTCGACGCACAGAATCTGGCGAGTACCAGTCGTGAAGTGGCGTTGCGTTCAAACGAGCAATCCGACGAATCGTCTGCGACTGCAGCTGCCATGGAAGAAATCGCCGTCAGCATTGCTCACGTAGCCGAAAGCGCTGGTGAAGCACGCGCTTCGGTCGACCAGGCCAACGAACTGACGCGCAACGCACAGGAGCAGTTGATGGAAACCGTCAATGAGATCGGCAGCATCAGTGAGTCGATGCGCACGGTTTCCACTCTGGTCGGTGAACTCGACGGGCGTGCGCGTGACATCGGCTCAATTACTGCCGTGATCAACGACATTGCCGGGCAAACCAATCTCCTGGCACTCAACGCAGCCATTGAGGCTGCGCGTGCAGGCGAACAGGGGCGGGGATTTGCTGTGGTTGCCGACGAAGTTCGCAAGCTAGCCGAGCGAACAACACAGGCAACGCACGAAATCAGCGACAAACTATCAATCATTCAGCAGGGAACAGCTCGCGCGGTCGGCAGCGTCAATACTGCCGTCGATCAGGTTGGCCGCGGCGTTCAACTGTCTCAGACGGCAGCCACGTCGATTGCCGGGATCAGCGAAGCGTCCAACCGCCTCGTCGATCAGATCGGTGAAATCGATCACGCGGTAAAGGAGCAGAACGTCGCGGGCAATGACATTGCGCGTCGCCTCGAGAGCATCAGCAGTTCAGCGCAAGAAATCGATGCGTCTGTTAAAAACAATGTCGCGGCCGCCGGTGAATTAAAGACTATGGCTGACAGCCTTCAGATGCTGGTGCATAAATTCAAGGTGTAAGGCGCTTCTTATTTTAGCGATTAAGGCGTAAGAACAAAAACGTGCATCACAAATAGTGCCAACGCAGGCCCATGACCATTTCATCTACGTCCAGCTTTGCTCATGTTTTATCGCCAAAGACTCTCTGTCCGCACCAGCCTTGAGAATTCTTGCCGATTTTTGATACCACATTGCTCTTCACAATGATTACGATATTGTGAGTAGATAAAAATAGTCACTCCTCGATCCATGCCCGACAAGAATCAGTGATGTCGGTCAACCATAAGCTCAAAAGCTGAAACGAAAGCCAGGCTATGACCCAGTTAACAACGCACTCCTATTCAGGAATCTCCCAATGGAAATGATCAACAAGATAATCATGATGGTGATGATGACGTTCATGGCCATCGCCGCTATAGACCGCATTCTCAATCAATTTGGCGGCGCAGAAGAAGTACTCGGTAAAATTGGTCTGGGCGCATTAGGGCGCAGTTTTGCCGGTGCAGGAGCCCAGTTCGAAGAAGGCTTCATGGCCATGGGCGCACTCGGTCTGGCCATGGTTGGCGTCATTGCCCTAGCGCCGGTTCTGGCTCAGGTTCTTGGTCCAGTGGTGATCCCGATCTACAAGGCGCTCGGCGCCAGCCCGGCAATGTTCGCCACCACTTTGCTGGCCAACGATATGGGCGGGTACTTCCTGGCCAAGGAACTGGCCACGACAAACGGCGTCGTCGATACGGCCTCATGGCTCTACGCAGGACTAATTCTCGGCGCAATGATGGGGCCAACTATCGTTTTCTCGATTCCGGTCGCCATCGGCATTATCGAAATCAAAGATCGCCGTTTCCTGGCCATGGGTGTTTTGGCCGGGATCGTGACCATTCCCCTGGGCTGCATTGCCGGCGGCCTGGTGGCCATGGCTTCTGGCGTAATGGTCGCTGGTCAGCCGGTCGTTTTCACTCTCAGCATGATCCTCATTAATCTGATTCCCGTACTCATCTGCTCGGTACTGGTGGCCGTAGGCCTCTGGCTGGCCCCGGAAAAAATGATCAACGGCTTCCAGATTTTCGCCAAGATACTGGTCAGCCTGATCACCCTGGGTCTTGCTCTGGCCGTCCTGAAAACCGTCATCGGACTGGAAATCATCCCGGGAATGGATCCGATCTTCATGATTGCCGACGACAAACCGGGTGATGTCATGCGCGCCGTTGAAGTGATCGGCTACATTGCCTGCGTGCTTCTCGGGGCCTATCCGATGGTCTTCCTGCTCACGCGCTGGTTCGAGAAGCCACTGATGTGCATTGGCAAGGTACTGCATATAAACAACAATGCAGCTGCCGGGATGGTCGCGACGCTGGCCAACGCCATCCCGATGTTCGGCATGATGAGCAAGATGGATGATCGCGGCAAAGTGCTGAACGTGGCTTTCGCCGTTAGTGCCGCATTCACTTTTGGCGACCATCTGGGCTTTACCGCTGCCAACATGCCGGGAATGATCTTCGCAATGATTGTCGGCAAACTGGTCGGTGGGTTGTCAGCCATCGGAGTGGCCATGCTCATCGCGCCAAAGTCTGCGGCAGCCCCAACCGCAACAGAGAACTCGACCGCAGCTTGAGACACCACAGCCCATGAGCATCGACTCCCTCAAAAATGCATAGGCGTTTCGGATGAATTATACTCATAGATTATCGAGTTATTCCGCAACGCCCTGGCCAAACCCGGACTTTGCGGTTCGTCCGGTTAATCGCCAGAGGAATCGTGTCATGTCGCAAACTCCGCCAACCAAGCCTCCTTCCCAGGCCAACGCCGGTTGCCTGTCGCGAGACCTCATCACCGACGATGCAGATTGCCTGGCCCGCAGCATCAGTGGTTGGGTTCAGGAGTACGAGCAACTCAAGGCCGGGCATTTCCATGGAAGCCTGTCCGAAATATGCCTGGGCTCGACCCAGCTCTTCCTTGAAAAGACCAGCCATGCCTTGCATCAGGCATGCACGGTTCCTTCCGACAGTGTCTGGTTCGGCTTGCCAACGAGTGAAGAGCGCGCCGTGCGTATCAACGGCACGGCCGTACATACTGGACGGATTGCCATCCACAAAGGCGGCAAGAGCTTCGAGCTGTTTACGCCTGACGAACTACAATTCTGGGGCATCGTGGTCAAGGAAGATGTCTTGATGGAGTACGCCCGGCAATACGAATGCGAGGAATGGCTTTCCGAGGCACTTGAACATCCGGCGCTGGATGTCGATGAAAACAAGAAACGCGCCGTACAGGCGAATTGCAGCAGGATCCTGCAGCACCCGCCACCCCTGGAACAAAGTGCAACGCTTTCCGCACCGCTTCGCCAGTCGATTTCGGATAACACCCTGAGCGCTCTTTTCTCAATGTTTAGCGATGTTGCCACGATTTCAACTGACCGCAACTCCAGTCAGCGCCGCCACCGGTTCGTCGAGCGTGCCGACACCTACGTGAGATCATGCAGCGACCGCCTGGTCACGGTGACCGAGTTGTGTTCCGCTTTAAACACCAGTCGGCGTGCACTGCAAATCGGGTTCCAGGAGGTACTTGGCATCAGCCCTCACGCGTATATCCGGGCGGTCAGTCTTAACCTGGTGCGCAGCCACCTGAAGAAAGCGGACTCGCCTTATGCCACCGTGCAGGATGCGGCGGCAGCCTATGGGTTTTGGCACATGAGCCAGTTTGCGCTGGATTACCGCCAGATGTTTGGCGAACTACCTTCCGAAACACTCAAGCGAAGAGATCAGTCACGTTGAAGTAGCGCCATCTATTGTTATGAGATTTACGCATCGTTTGACTTACCTGCAGTTGCATTGAGGCCACAAGAGACAGTAGTTTTTCGAATCATTCATGAGGAGAAGTAAATGAACCGTATCAAAGCACTTAGCTCAGCCACCGCGCTGGCGCTGGCCCTGATGGCCGGCACGGCAATAGGCCAGGAAGCGGCTGCGCCCGGCACTCCTGCAAAGGAGCCCGTAGCTAAAGCACACCCCTCCAAGGCACTACCCAAGCGGGTTCTGGTCGTGATTTTCGATCAGATGCGTCCGGAATATGCGCAGCGCTTCGACATGAAAAATGTGCTGTCACTGCAAAAGAGTGGCGTTCATTTCCCGAAAGCCTATCTGGGTCATACGGCATCGGAAACGGTCGTCAGCCACAACGTGATCGTCAGCGGCGTCTTACCGAGAAATCAGGGCTGGGTTGATGAAATGTTCCGCGACACCAAGAACCTGCTCGGCAAAGGCGCCAACGCCATCTGGGAAACGGGGGCCATGAAGACTCCCGAGTTCGACAAGCTGATCAAGGATGCCGGCTATCTCAAGCTTGCGGATTACCTGCACCATGCCAGACCGGGCTCCAAGTTCATCGTCGTCGCGCAAAAGGGCTACGTCGTTGACTCGATTGCCTCCCCGACCGGCGATATCGGCGTCAAGATGTCCGACCGCCAAAAGGATGTCTCCGCAGCGACGGGCTGCGCCAATCTCGGCGGCCAATGGCGCTTCCCGGACGGAAAGAACGTACCTGCCTACCTCAGTGAGCCAAAGTGCGGTCGCTACTACATCAATTCCGACAAGGCCAATGACTACGGCACCAAGGCAAAATCGCCGTCCTGGATGTATCCCTTGGACGGTGACCGGATGATTCCGGGCAGTACCAAAGACCATCAGGGCGGCGACGTCTGGGTCGCTGATGCGGCAATGACCATGATGGAGAAGGAAAAGTGGAGCGGCATGGTCGTCTCGTTCGGCGGCATCGACAAAGTAGCCCACATGTGGGGATTGGAAAAAGATGCTGTTGGCGCAAATCCGCAAACGACCCTGGCGAACATTGCCAAATTGGCCGACGAGCAATTCGGGCGTCTGCTGCAGAAACTGAAGGATCTTGGGCAATTGAAGGACACCCTAATCGTCATCACGGCTGACCACGGCGCCAACAATATCACCAAGTTCCTCGGCAAGGACGAATCCGGCGCGAGCGACACCAACTGGTACTACGGCAAAATGGTTAACTCGGAGAATTACAACAAGCCGCCGCCCGCCATACAGCCCTTGCTCGACACGGGTAACGTTCAGGCCAGCTACCAAGGCACCATGATTGAAACCTGGCTGACGGACAGCTCGATGGACAAGAAACGCGAAGCCGCCAAGGTCATGCGCACGCTGCCTGGCGTCGCCGTGACTTACTGGCGCAACGGCAACCGCTTCTATCTGGATGCGGCGCCGGGTCAGGCTTCTGCGAATTTCAACGCCAAAGAACTGGCCTGGTGGGAGAAGCATGGCCAAGAGTTGGTTGACACGATGGCCGCAGACCATGGTCCGGATGTCGTTGGCGTACTCGCTGACCAGTTCGGATATGGCGTCTACGGCGATCACGGCGGCATGAACGAAAACGACCAGCGCATTCCGATGGCCGTGTGGTCAGCCAACATCAAGGCGGAAAAACCCGGCCATGAGTTGCGCGCCGTCGATATCGTACCGACCGTTCTGAAAGCCATGGGCATCAAGCAGACGAGTGAAATGGATGGCCAGGCATGGTCAGTAAAGTTTCGCTAGACATGAATTGATGTCTAGCGTTTAAGCCATTGAAAAGCAGATTTTGCTTATTAAAAATGTACCGTATCAGGAAAGCGAAGTCCTCATGGACTTCGCTTTTCAAGACTGCTGAACAACCCCGTCTTTTTTAAGCCGGGGTTGTTTTTTTTGAGTATCAGAGAGATGGCGTGTTGATCTGAAGATAACGCCGGTGATCAACTGACCTGACTGGCCGAAGGAAGCGAATCAAGCCCATCGCTGCCTTGAAATTATTTTCAACAAAAAAGGCTATTACCCGAACCAGTAAGCAAACCGTAAGTCTTATTGATCCGGCACAAATAGTTTTAGATTCTGTTTTATCTTTAAGAATGAATTAACTCATAGCAGGTAAACAACAATTCAGTCTCGGCTCGACTGTTACGCTACCTCTGTTGCACTTAATGTTTTGTCATTAATAAACATCCGGAGAACAACCATGAAACGTCGTCAATTCGTTCAGTCACTTACCGCTTTTTCAGCATTCGGCGCTATCGGAAGCCAAGTCGCGCATGCTGCCAGCAAACCTTCAGCCCTGCCTCCTCGCGCACCGCTAGATCTGGGTAAATGGGCTCCCGCGACACACAAGCGCCTGCAGGCCGTTATCAATGAATTAGGGAATAATTCACCAAAGTACAACCCGAACAAACGACCCTACGCCGTGTTTGACTGGGACAACACGTCGATCATGAACGATACCGAGGAAGCGCTCCTCATGTATCAGATCAATCATCTTGCGTTTGCTATGACACCGGAAGTCTTCTCTCAAGCGATTCGTCAGGATGTGCCTGCAGGCGACTTCAAGGCCGACTTCAAGAACTCCGAAGGCAAACTGGTTAGCCTGGACGCCGTCACCAATGATTTAACAGCAGATTATCGTTACCTGTGGGAGACCTATTCCGGAATGAAAGGAAGCGTTTCTCTGCAAGACGTGGTAAAAACCGAGCAATTCATCGACTTCAAGGCCAAGCTCTATTTTCTCTATGAAGCGATCAATGACACTTACGGCCCTAACGTGGGTTACCCGTGGGTTATCTACTTGTTCGCGGGCTTGACGGTAAAGCAAGTCATGGACTTGGCCGAAGCGTCCAACGACCTCAATCTAGGTGACTCTCTGCGCAAGACAAAATACACCAGCTCCACGAGTATCCCAGGACAGGCCGGCGTTGTCAGCATCAGCCACACGCACGGCCTGCGCCTTACCCCGGAAATTTCCAATACGATGAACGTTCTGCGGCTCAATGGTTTCGATATCTATGTCAGTACCGCCTCGCTGGAAGACGTTGTTCGTGTTTTCGCCACCTTGCCCAAGTATGGCTATAACGTTGCTTCAGAAAAAGTGATCGGTCTTCGCCTTGAAATGAACGGCAATGTTTATCAAGCTCGTTACCGTCAGGATTGGCCGCTTAACTGGGGCCCCGGAAAACCACAACTCATTCGCCGTGAAATCGTCTCCAAAGTTGGCTACGGCCCCGCCTTGGTATTCGGTGACAGCGATGGTGATTACGACATGCTGCGCGACTTCCCAGAAACCAAACTCGGCATCATCGTCAATCGTCTGAAGAAAGGTCCTATCGGAAGTCTTTGCAAAATTGGCGCTGATCAGATGAACAAGCCGGATGCACGTTATGCTTTGCAAGGAAGAGACGAACGGACAGGGCAGTGGATTCCGGAAGAAGTCACGCTCAAACTGGGTACGAGCGAGAAGAAATTACTGCCTTGATGTACTCAAGGCGGAAATAGAGTATTGACTACCTCCCATCGACGTGCCTGCCACTTCACATAGTGGCAAGCACGTTTTTTTCGTGTATTCAGTGACACGCCCCAGCTATTTTTTGAAATTCCTTTGACGAATCTCTGCTGTCGCCAAAGCTCTCAAGGACTCGGAGTACGCGGACACGTGGTCATCATGGAGGCCATGAAGACCATGGGGGCGTAAGTATGAGCGGATTGTCTGCAGTATAGGCGTAAGCATCACCGCCAGAATTGCAGAGACGTAAGCTGACCCATTTCACTCGGCGTATTGTGACCTCTCTCTCAGAGGAATTCCCTGCTGACCGATCTTTCGCTACTCCTATTGGCACATCGGGCCAATATGCGGATAATCATCAAACGTACAGGATGGTCTCTCCACCATACCAATCACCCGTCGGGATTGGGAAATACCGTGAAAACACTGTCACCTCGCGTTGTAATGAGCCTGATTCTTATGCTTTCCCCTGCACTCTGTTCCGCTGGTGCCTTTCGTGCATACAACAGCGAACTCAACGACACGGTGATGGAGATCAAGGCCGGAAAAATCAGACAGGCCATCGCTCATGTCGAAAAAAACAATTCCGACGAAGACAAAGACATCCTCTATTTCCTTGAGAAAGGCGAACTGCTCAGCCTCGGCAGCAATTACGCCAGCAGTCGCGACAGCTGGCTGAAAGGTGACGAGATCATTCAGATCTGGGAAAACGAATTCCGTACCAATCCATCCAAACTCTTTGGTGACATCGGCAGCTACCTGATCAGCGACAAAACGCGCCGCTATGATGGCCAGGATTACGAGAAAGTGATGCTGTCCACGCGCCTGACGCTGAACCACATTCTGCTCGGCAATTTCGATCACGCGCGCATCGAAATGAAAAAGACCTACGAGCGTGAAAAACTGATCGAGGCCTTCCGCGAAAAGGAATACGACGCACTCAAGGCCGAAAATGACAAACAGGAAACTGGCGAGATCAAGAAACTCGATGGTTACCCGATGGAAGAACTCGACACGCCGGAAGTGCGTGAGTTGAAAAACGGCTTCCAGAACGCTTTCGCCCATTATCTTGCCGGATACTTTTTTGAAGTCACCGACGAGCCTTCGCTCGCCGAACCGGGCTACCGCAACGCCCTGCAGCTAGCACCGGGCAAGGCCATTATCCAGAAGGCATTGGAGGGCGTTGGCAGTCGCCGCCCGGTGCCCGGAGAGTCCGATGTGCTGTTCGTCATCGACACCGGATTCGCCCCGAGCATTGACTCGTTGAACATTCCGATCCCGATCCCGCGCAAGAAAGGCATGATCGTTACCCAGTTGTCCTTTCCGGTCATCAAGCCGACGGGACGCGTGCTGGTACCGCGCTCACTTTCGATTGACGGTAAGCTACTGCCAGTCGAAACACTGACCAATACCGACACCATGGCCCGACGTCTGCTCAAGGACCAGATGCCGGGCATCATCCTGCGCACCGTCATCCGTGCCGGATTCAAGGCGGTGGTTCAGGATCAGGCAGATAAGGCACACTGGATTGCCGGACTGATCGCCAAAGTAGCCACCGTATCCACCGAGCAGGCCGACGACCGCAGCTGGCGCACCCTGCCCGAGCGAATCTCTGTGGCCCGCACCAGTCTTGCGCACGGACGACATGCCCTTGAATTCCAGACCAATGCCGGCACCTACCGCACCGATGTGGACGTTGCCGGCCGCTTTACCATCGTGCCGATCCGCCTGACCGGCGCCGCCGTTTATGTCGGCCAACCCAATTTGCCTGCAGCCCACCCTGCCGATTTTGTCGCCGAAAGCTTCATCCAGCCTAGCGGTGCCGGATTACCTGATCCGGGCCCGGTGGCACTGGCCCGATCAAGCACGGCAGCTGCCGACACCGCACCCGCGCCATCGATCACTTCGATGCCAGCGGCCCAGCCCATAGCTTCTGAACCCACCAGCACCACACCGGCGCCCAGTCCACCCGCAACATTTTCTGGCAAGCGCGTCACCATGGGTAACACAACCTACATCGGCGACTTCCGCTTTGGTCCGCCGAGCGGCCAGGCCAACGGTCAGGGACGCATCGAATGGAGCAACGGTGACAGCTTCGAGGGTTCGCTGGCAAATGGCCTGAAGACAGGAAAAGGAATCTTCGCCTCGAAAACTGCCGGTTTCCGCTACGAAGGTGACTGGCTGGCTGACCGGCAGAACGGCAAGGGCAAGACCACCTTCGACAATGGCGACGTATATGACGGTGAAATGCAGGCAGGAGAATTCCATGGTCTCGGCAGTTATATCGGCAGCGATGGCTCACGCTACGATGGATACTGGAAAAATGGCGTCAAGGAAGGTCAGGGCAAACTCACCTTCCCCGACGGCGACAACTGGGAAGGACTTTTCAGCAACGACAACCGTACTGATCAGGGTAAGATGAATTTTGTCGGCAAACCCGTGAATCAGCCCGCCGCCGAAGCTTTGTCCGAACAACAATGACTGTGAAGTGAGCTGACCATGACGACCTCCACTCCGCTTTATCGCGCTGCCGATCTGCGTCGAATCGAGTCAGCGGCCGCCGATCAGCCGCTGATGCAACGAGCCGGCCGCGCTGCGGCCGAGTTGGCCAGCGAGATTTGCGATGATCGCGGAACGGCCATTCTGATCCTTGCCGGCCCCGGAAATAATGGCGGAGACGCCTTCGAGGCTGCGCATTGCTTACGTCAGCGTTTTTTCGACGTGCAGATGGTCTTCCTCGGCGACAGCAAGGACTTGCCGCTCGACGCCGCCGAAGCGTTTGAACGCTTTACCCAGGGGAATGGCGAATTTATAACAGCGATTCCGCAAAACATTCACTGCTCCTTGATCATCGACGGCCTCTTCGGCATCGGGCTCAAGCGCGAAATCACCGAACCCTACGCCAGCCTGATTCGCCAGGCGAATGCATTGGCCCTGCGCGATGCCTGCCCGCTGCTTGCACTGGATTGCCCGAGCGGTCTCGATGCCGACACCGGAAAGCTGCGTGGGGCCAGCATCCGGGCCAGTCACACGCTGACCTTCATCGGCGGAAAACCGGGATTATTCACGGCTGACGGACCGGATCATTGCGGCGACGTTTTAGTCGCACCGCTCGAGCTTGATCAAGGAGCCCTCCCCTCTGAGCACGGGAAGACGATCGCTACCGACCTCTTTTCCGGGCAACTCAAACCTCGTCCAAACAATAGTCATAAAGGTAACAACGGTAGCGCCGGAATTCTCGGTGGCGCCAGTGGAATGGTTGGCGCGGCACTGCTCGCTGCACGCGCCGCACTGCGACTGGGCAGCGGCCGGGTCTATCTCGGCCTGCTCGACGAAAACGCACCCCGACTGGATCCACTCCAACCCGAACTCATGCTGCGCAAGCCAGAGCAACTGCTGGGCAGCGAACTCACCGTCCTCGCCTGCGGCCCCGGAATGGGCGACGGACCCGAAGCCCTCAGTCTGCTGACCAAGGCCTGCGCTCTTAGCCTTCCGCTGGTCCTCGACGCCGACGCGCTCAACCTCGTCGCTGCTGAAAAAACGCTGCATAAAACGCTGCTGACGCGTCACGAGCCAACACTGATGACGCCGCATCCGGCCGAGGCCGCACGACTGCTCGGCTGTGACACTGCCACCATCCAGTCAGACCGGCTTACCGCTGCACTTGAAATCGCCGTACGTTTCAACGCCTGGGTAGCGCTCAAGGGCTGCGGCACGGTCGTAACAACACCTGACGGCCGCTGGTTCATTAACACCACGGGCAATCCGGCTCTGGCTACCGCCGGCAGCGGCGATGTCCTGACCGGATTTGTCACGGCTCTGCTGTCTCAAGGCTGGCCAGCGCTCGAGGCTCTTCTTGCTGCAGTACATCTGCACGGTGTTTCCGCAAACCACCTGACAGCGCGCGGAGAGGGGCCGATTGGACTGACCGCTGGTGAGCTGATCAACAGTGCGCGATACTGCTTCAACCAATGGATACAGTCGACGCCTTGACGAAGCCAAAACAACGGTGACTCGCCGGAAATTTCTCATGTCCCGCAGAATGAATTTTTTACTCTGCAAGATGTCGAAATAGCGCAGTCAAGAAAATACACCTCGATCTGATATTCTGGAGAAACCCGTGAACTACAACCCAGTGGGCTGGTTTGAGATTTATGTCCAAAACATGGCGCGTGCCAAACTTTTCTACGAATCCGTCCTGCAGGTCACTCTGGAACGCCTGGATAAGATCGAACCCGAAATGTGGTGCTTTCCCATGACCCGGGATCGTATCGGTGCCGGCGGTGCGCTAGTCAAAATGGATGGCGTGCCCTCCGGAGGAAACAGCACTCTGGTCTACTTCAACTGCGAGGATTGTGCCGTTGAAACGTCTCGTGTCACCGCCAATGGCGGGAAAGTGCATCGCGAGAAGTTTTCCATCGACCAGTATGGATTCATTTCACTGGTATTTGATACGGAAGGCAACATGATCGGCCTGCATTCACGACAGTAAAGCACCGTAGGCGTCGGGCACAGAGTGCCCGACCTACATCCTGCCTAGATCAGCGACAGGCCCTGATCCAGGTCGTTCTGCAAATCGATCACCGCTTCAAGACCGACCGACACCCGCAGCAAGGCTTCGGTAATGCCACTCGCCGCGCGCTGCTCCGGCGTGATCCGACCATGCGTCGTGGTTGCCGGATGCGTCAGCGTCGTCTTGGTATCGCCGAGATTGGCGGTAATCGAAAGCAGGCGGCACTGGTCAATGACCTTCCACGCTTCCGCGCGCGCTCCCTTGACCTCAAAGGCAACGATGGCGCCACCGTTCTTCTGCTGGCGCTGGGCAAGTTCAAACTGTGGATGCGACTCCAGGCCGGGGTAATAGACGCGCGCCACCCCTGGATGCGCTTCGAGCCAGCGCGCCAGTTCCAGGGCATTGGCCGATTGCGCTTCGAGCCTGATTTTTAGCGTTTCCAGGCCTTTGAGCAGAACCCAGGCGTTAAAGGCAGAAAGTGTCGGCCCCGCCGAACGCAGGAATTTGAAAACTTCGTCGGTCAACTTTTTCGCGCCGACCACCGCGCCGCCGAGCACTCGCCCCTGGCCGTCGAGGTACTTGGTCGCCGAATGTACGACGAGGTCAGCACCCAGATCCAGCGGACGTTGCAGAATCGGCGTGCAGAAACAGTTATCCACGGCCACCAGAATGCCACGCGCATGGGCCACGGCAACCAGCGCGGCAATATCGGAGATTTCGGTCAGCGGATTCGACGGCGTTTCGAGAAAAAACAGCTTGGTCTCAGGACGAATCGCTGCGTCCCACGCCGCAACGCTGGTTTGCGAGACAAAAGTCGTTTGCACCCCGAAGCGCGTCATGATGTTGGCCAGCAGTTGTTGGGTCGCGCCGAACAGACCCGTCGATGCGACGATATGGTCTCCGGCGCTGCAGAACGACATCACCAGCGAGAGGATAGCCGACATGCCCGAAGCCGTCGCGACACAGGCTTCGCCGCCCTCCAGCGCGGCCAGCCGCTCTTGAAAGGCTGACACCGTCGGATTAGTAAAGCGGGAATAGACGTTGCCCTCGTCCTCTCCGGAAAAACGTGCCGCCGCCTGAGCGGCGCTTTCGAAGACATAGCTTGAAGTCAGATAAAGCGCTTCAGAATGTTCGTTGAACTGGCTTCGCTCCTGCCCGGCGCGCACCGCCAGGGTTTCCAGCTGATAGTCCTTGGCGCTCATGATCTCAGCCCACCACTTTGAGATTCAGGCGCAATTGGCGTGAAACGCTGCCGTTAACTTTAACGTCGGACACTTTACCTTCACGCGACTGCTCAATGACATCAAGATAGTCGGGAGTAACGTCGCCAGTGACATAGGAGCCATCAAAACACGAGCAGTCAAACGAACTGAGCTTTGGGTTCAACTCGCTGACCGACGCCTTGAGCGCATCGAGGTCCTGATAGACCAGCGCATCAGCGCCGATTTCGCGGGCGATCTCTTCATCCGAGCGACCCGTGGCAATCAACTCGCTGCGTGTCGGCATGTCAATGCCGTAAACATTGGGGAAACGCACGGGGGGCGAAGCCGAAGCGAAATAGACTTTGAGCGCACCGGCGGCACGCGCCATGTCCACGATTTCACGACTGGTGGTACCGCGCACGATCGAGTCATCCACCAGCAGCACCCGCTTGCCCTTGAATTCCTGGCCGACGGTATTGAGTTTCTGGCGTACCGATTTTTTCCGTGTTGCCTGCCCGGGCATGATGAAGGTTCGACCGATATAACGGTTTTTCACAAATCCTTCGCGGTACGGAATGCTCAAGCGCTGCGCCAGCTGCATGGCCGACGGACGGCTAGAATCGGGAATCGGGATAACCACGTCGATCTGATCAACCGGAATCTGTTTGGCCACCTTGTCGGCCAGATACTCTCCCATACGCAAACGAGTTTCGTACACCGACACGCCGTCGATCACCGAGTCCGGTCGAGCCAGATAAACGTATTCAAAGATGCACGGCGACAGCACCGGGTTCTGTGCACACTGGCGATGGTGAAGCTGATGCGACATATCAATGAAAATCGCCTCGCCCGGCTCGACGTCGCGCAGCACGCGGAAACCCAGGGTATCGAGGGCGACCGATTCCGAGGCCACAAGATAATCGCTGCCTTCCGGGGTTTCACTGACGCCGACCACTAGCGGGCGAATGCCGAATGGATCTCGGAAAGCCAGCAAGCCATAACCGGCGATCAACACCACCACAGCGTATGCGCCCTTACAGCGGCGATGGACACCGGCGACGGCATTGAAAATGGACTCCAGATCGAGCTGAAAGCCTTTGGCTGACTCCTGCAACTCATGCGCCAGCACGTTGAGTAACACTTCGGAGTCGGAGTTGGTGTTGATGTGCCGCTGATCGAGCCGGAACATCTCTTCCTGCAACTGTTCGGTATTGGTCAGATTGCCGTTGTGCGCCAGCACCAGACCGAAAGGCGAATTCACATAAAAAGGCTGCGACATCGCCGAGTCAGAAGACGAACCGGCGGTCGGATAACGACAATGACCGATGCCGACATTCCCGGTCAGGGTACGCATGTTGCGCGTACGAAAAACGTCGCGCACCAATCCGGAGTCCTTGTGAATATGAAAGGCATCCCCTTCTCCGGTGGCAATGCCGGAAGCATCCTGTCCGCGATGCTGCAGAACCATCAGCCCGTCATAGAGCAACTGATTGACGGGGGTTGTTGCGACGACACCAAGAATACCGCACATAATAATTCCTACCTGAATCGAATTCGTTTAGACACTTCCGGTGGCAGCCAGGGTTTACCGGCCAGCACCGCTGTTTCGAGCGGCGCTGAGAAGTAAGCATCGCCCCACCATTTTTCTTTCGGCACCGACGTCATGCCGCCCACGGCGACCAGCGCCAGGACAATGATCAATCCCCGTGCGGCACCAAAAATAATACCCAGTAGCCGATCCGTGAGACTCAGGCCCAGAGCCTTGAGCATCCCGTTGACCGCCAGTCGCACCAGGGCCATCAACACCAGCACAACGACAAAGACCGTCACCCAGGCGGCAACGATGCGCAACACGGGATCGACGATACCGGTATAAAGCAGGCGAGCTACTTCAGCGCCCCACCACTTCGCCGCCAGGAAAGCCAGCACCCAGGCCGCCAGGGCAATGATTTCTCCGACCACACCACGCCAGACCCCCAACACCACGGAGGCCACCACGATGGTGATCACCACGTAATCGAAATAGGTCATTGTTTGGCCGCGATGACGCCGCCAACGCCAATCCGCTTCATTTTATCCAGCGCCTTGTCAGCGGCTTCACGGTTGGGGAATGGACCGGCACGAACGCGGGTCTTTTTCCCTTCAGGAGAATCAAAAGGCTCGGTAAAGACCTTGACCCCGAGCTCACCAATTTTGCCTTGCAGCTGCTTGACGTTGGCCGGATTGGAGAAGGCACCGATCAGGATCACGAATTGGCCATTGCTATTCGCCGCTGCAGCCGGTGGCGCAGCATCAACCGCTTTGCCGCTGAGAATAGCCACGGCGCGATGCGCATCGTTAACGTTGGCTGCCGGTGGTTTCTCGGCCGGTTTATCTGCGGGTTTATCTGCGGGTCTATCTACACTCTTCGCCGGAGTTTTATCGACCGATTTCTCGATAACTTTTTCAACCGGCTTTTCAAGCTTGATTTCGGCAGGTTTTTCCGCTGGCTTTTCTGCCGCCCGGGGAGCAACTGGAGTCGGCACAGCCACCTCGGCCTTCTCCGGTACGACGGCTTTCTCGATGGCGGGAGCGGCTGCCCCGGGTCTCATCTTGGGATTGAATGGGGTCTGGTCCTGGCCGGGAATACGAATCTGGACGTCCTGAATCTGCTGTTTCGGCTCTTCGTCCATGACCATCGGCAAGACCACGGCAGCCAGACCAGCAAAGGCCACCGAACCTATCAGACGTCGACGCGCCCGCTTTTTTAGCTGCAAATTCGCATCAGAAGAATCGGACATCGGCGCCTGCTGTATTTGAAGAATCAGAAAATTCTGAGGAGTTTCATTCGGTTGAGTCTGAATCAGCCCGTGCGTTTCATCACGCGCATCACCGCCGAAACCGTATGGAACGATCCAAAGACCAGAATTCTATCATTTTCCCCTGCTTGCTTGGCAGCACACGTGAAAGCCTCCTCAGGAGAAGCACAACATTCGACCCGACCGCCCAGCGCCGCGCCCGCCACCACCTCGGCAAGCCGCTCGGCACGCGCACCACGCGGCACCTCCAGGCTGGCCAAGAGCCAGACATCAACCTTCCCGGCCAGAGCGGCCAGCGCGCCATCAATGTCCTTGTCGCCGAGCATGCCGACCACCGCGTAGGTTTTCTCGAAAAACCCCATGTCGCCCAGATTATCGGCCAGCACCGCCAGCGCCTGCGGATTGTGGCCAACGTCCAGAACCACCGCCGGACGCCCCGGGACCACCTGAAAACGCCCCTTCAAGTCGGGCTCGAGCAACCCCCGACGAATCGCCTGCATGGACACCGGCAAGCGCTCCTTGAGGGCATCAATCGCCGTCAGCACGGCCGAGGCATTGCGCAACTGGCAGACGCCGCGCAAGGCCGGATTAGCCAGACCGCCACGGCGGGTAATCGCACCTTCCGCAGGCGAACGCGCATCCCGCTGCCAGAACGTCCATTGGGTCTTGTCGCCGAAATAGCCAAAATCGGTGCCGAGCAGGCGCAGATCAGCGCCGATGGCCGCCGCATGATCAAGCAGCGATTGCGGCGGCTCAGGGTCGGCGCAGATGGCTGGTCGTGAACTGCGAAGAATCCCCGCCTTCTCAAAGCCAATCGACTCGCGGGTAGTCCCCAGCCAGTCGGTGTGATCGAGCGCGATGCCGGTGACGATGGCACAATCGGCATCATAGGCATTGACCGCATCGAGCCGTCCGCCCAGTCCGACCTCGAGAATGACGATCTCAACCTGCCGTTCGGCAAGCACCTCCCACGCCGCCAGCGTGCCAAACTCAAAATACGTCAGCGCAACTTGACCGGCCGCCTGCCGAGCCGCCTCGACCTTGGCGAAGGCCCGGCACAGCGCGTCATCATCGACCGAGGCCCTATCGACTCGCACCCGCTCGTTGTACTCCAAGAGATGCGGCGAGGTATAGCAACCAACGCGGTAACCGGCGAAGCTGTAAATGGCTTCCAGATAGGCGCAGGTCGAGCCCTTGCCGTTGGTCCCACCAACGATGATCAGCGGGCAATGCTGGGTATGCTGCAACTCGGCCTTGACGCGATTAACGCGCTCCAGCCCGAGCTCAATCCCGCCCTGTCCCTTGGGGTGAAGACTTTCAAGAAACGCCAGCCAGTCGGGGAGTGATTTCATCATGAGTCTTTAAAAGATTGAAATTTCGATACTTCACAACACGTGCCATTCCCGCGAAAGTGATCAACGAAAATGCAGAGCCGGGAATCCAAAAAATGCGGCTTGTATTAAGCCGCTATTTGTCACAGCAACTCATCCAGGATTTGCGAAGCTACTCTTACCGCTTCAACACAGCGCGTTGCCCGCAATTCCTGAAACTTTTCCTTGTATTCTGGCGAACCCAGCGTCACACCTAAAATCCCCTCGCATGAGCTGGCCCCCATGCGCTCATTGAATTTGCTTAGAAAAGCCTGACCCAGCGCATAGGTGCGGGTCTTGGCTTCAAGGTCCTCTGGGGTGTTCATTCCATGCTTCATCGAAATGGCAAGCAGCGCCCCGCTGGCCGTGCCACATAGCCCGGTACCGGTCCCGCTGGTCCCGCTGCCAAAAATGGTCGACATCTTCATCGCGACATTTTTATCTAGGACGCCCGGTTCACAAAAAGGAATAAAGACCGATTGGCTGCAGGTGTGTTTCTGCAAAAAGAGTTCAACCGCCTGTTCTTCTTTATTCATGATTTAGCCTCCTCAACAATTCGTGTGTTTCTGCTTGTTTGAGATTTTATGGGCAATTCGCCAGATCAGGGGAGAAGACGCGATCTGGTTCCGATCAAGATGGAAAGTGAGAGTGGAATTCTACGCCGTCAGTTAACAAATACCCGATAAGCATTGCGCCCTCCGGCCTTGGCGTCGTACATCGCGCTATCAGCTTTCTTCATTAACTCCCGGACGTCATCGGTACCGTTGACTGGATATAACGCTATACCGATGCTGGTCGTTATATTGAGCTCGTGTTCCTCGGTGCGCACCGGTTCATTCAGCGCCTTGATGATTTTCTCTGCCACTGATGCCGCATCGTGAGCGTGTGTTATCTCAGTCAGCACAATGATGAATTCGTCGCCGCCTTGACGGGAAACCGTATCGCCATTTCGCACGCAATCTTTTAGTCTAACTGCGACCTCTTGGAGCAGTTCATCACCAACGTCATGCCCGAGAGTGTCATTAATGACTTTGAATTTATCGAGATCAAGGAACAAGATCGCCAGCGAGCGCTCGTAACGTTTGGCTTGAGCCAATGAATGCGTCAGCCGATCGAGCAGCATGCGCCGGTTAGGAAGACTCGTCAGTGGGTCATAAAACGCCAGCTCGTGGATTTTCTCTTCGGCGGCCTTGCGTTCAGTGATGTCTTCAAATAGCACAACGAAATAATCGATAGTTTTATCCGGATTGTGAACTGCTCGTACGGCAAGATCTATTGAAACAATGCTCCCGCTGCTATGGATAAATCGCTTATCCATTTCAAATTCATCAATCTCACCAGACAGCAAGCGATCAAACTCCGCAAGTTCGGATAACAAATCATCTGGATGGCAAAGTTGAGCCCAAGTCATCCTATAAAGACTATCGGCTGAATAGCCAAGCATTTTGCACAACGCCGGGTTTATGTCGATCCAGTCCAAATTGGGACGGGTGGTAGCCATGCCCACCATGGAACGTTCAAAATAGGCGCGGAAGCGCTGCTCATCCTTTTCACTGGCTTGCCGTAGTCGCAGGCGCCGCTGAATCTCCCAAGCAAGCGCGATTGACAATGCCGCGACCACGGTAATGGACAGCAATTTCAACAACGCATTCTTGCGCCAATTGGCCATGACGACGTCGAATTGGCCAGACACCCCGACGTCAAGGGTGGTCTCTCCAATTTCTCTGAAAACCAATATCCGATTGACGTTGTCAGTGACAGTAACGCCGGAATACCGGGCCGTCTGCTGCGCAGAAGCGAGAAATAATTTGAATGCATCACCGTCAGCAATATTCTTACTGATATTGTTATCTGGATCAGGCAGTCGATAAATAATGTCTCCGTACCGGTTATGCAGAGCCGCCGCATCTACTACTGTGTTCGAGAGCACTTGCCGCAGCACTGTGTCAAAATAATCGAGTGATAACGCAACTAGTACGACACCTTGGAATTGTCCGTTTTTCCCTCGAATTGCTCTTGAAACAATAATCGGGTATTGATTGGTGATCGTCTTAAATGGGCGCGATAGCTGATAGCGATCGTAATCTTCAGGCTTCGCGTCACGGTGGGCAGTAAAGTACTCACGATTTGAAGCTTTGAATGATCGGACCTCAGCCATGCTAACTGTGTCATTAATGCTCTCTGCCGTCATTATTTGGCCGAGATTATTGACGGTGATCAGGGCGCAAATCTCGGGAAACTGTCTTATGAGACTCAGTTGCCGCTGCCTGATTATTTGAGGTGAAAGGTTAGGGATAGTCAGTACGTCATCGATCGTACCTTGCAGAACTAAGTTAATGCTGCGTAATGCTCCTGCTATCTGGATGTCGCCTAGGCGGGCCTGACTTTCGAGCACTCTGAACTCTTCTTCAAGCGTGTTTTCGTAATCGTCATACACACTCCAAGCGACAATGGAGCCAAAGATCAACAGAAAAACACTTGCCGTCAACCAAACAATTGGTTGAGAGTTCCTGATCATGAGTTGTTTAATGCGCGCTTCAGCCATGGCATTCAATTCAAAAAAATATTTACGTATTGCTAAGTACCCGATGTCACCCCGTTGCGAGTAGCGGCTCAATTATTAGTTCGGCTCCTGATGATACCCTCTTCCACCGTCCTTCTTGACAATCATGCCTCCACTTTTGACATTGCGGGTTCGGCGCACAGGGACCAGCCAGGCTGACAAAAGTGCAAACAATCAGAGAATCGAGCGGCAACTACAAAATCTTTGAATTGCCGATTCTTTTGCGGGCAATTCGCCAGATCAGGGTAGAAACGCGAAATTGATGCCGACTCACAACCAAATTAGCCATGCATGGCTAAGTAGCGCAGTCACTCCCATATCAAACTTGCATACCTCCGTGCAAAAGTCGGCGATACAGATGAAATCGCTACCCGGAAAATATTAGGGTTTGGGGAGGTAATCTTCGCGGACAGGAGAGAAAACTTCAACGGCTACCGAGTCCTCCAATATTTCCGCGTGATGATTGATGTTCTCATGAATGCACCAACTGTCTCCCGGCTCAACGTTAAAAGTCTCCTCTCCAATGGTGAGTTGAATTTTCCCAGATATCAAATAGCCGGTTTGTTCGTAAATATGCGAATGCGATGGAAATAGACTACCTGCCTTCAATCTAAATTCAGTTAAGAGGGTTTTTTCACCGAAAACAAGAGTTTTTAGTTGAATGCCGGGTAGCACCGATCGGAAATCATTGCAATTCGATTTGTAGAACATTCGCTATGCCTTTCATGATGTATGCCGTGCAGAAAAACAACTCAGAGGCAAGGAAATAAACCACTAAATATTATCCTCAATCGTCACTCAAACCGGATTTCGTTTGTTCCCCCAAGGTTATGTTCGTCCGGCTGAACTGATTGCCCTCATCACAAAAGATGATTTGCCTGTCCATCGCGGATTTTTTACTCTGGTAATAGAGGAGTTCTGGTTCGTTTTCGACGTTAATGCTTAACCGGTCTAGGGTGCCTTTAGCCGATGCGATGCCAACAGAAAGGGCTGGTATGAAACTGAAAACACGAGTCTGGATTATGATTGGCACAGCAAGTCTTGTTTTGGTGGCGCCATATACTGCCCAAGCAATTGGAACGCTGGACAAGATTGCTCAATCCGGCACTATTACGCTCGGTTATCGTACGACTTCCGTTCCACTCTCCTATCTTGACGCGGATAAACAACCCGTTGGTTATTCGATTGATATTTGTTTGAAAATTGTTGAAGCTGTCAAGCGCGAGCTGAAGCGCTCTGATCTTACGGTCAAATTCGTTGAGGTCAGTTCAGTGACGCGCATGAATGTGCTGATTGCCGGTGAGATCGACCTTGAATGCGGCTCCAGTTCCATCACGGCTGAGCGGCTTAAACATGTCTCATTTTCAACCCCGGTTTTTATTACTGTTGTACGGATGATCGTGCGCGAGGGGAGCGGGATCAAGTCTGTTTCGAATCTCTCTGGAAAAAGAGTCGTTATCACCGAGGGCACGAACAGCGAAAAGTTGTTCAACGACTTAAACCAGGTCTTATCGTTGGGAGCAACGCTTGCCCTTGCGAAGGATCATATTGAGTCCTTCAAGATGCTTGAGACAGAGTCGGCAAATGCTTACATTAATGACGATGTGTTGGTTTACGGTCTTCGTGCTTCGGCAAAAGATTCTACACAATTCAGAATTACACGCGATGCACTATCCCACTTACCCATTGCGATCATGTTACGTAAGGATGATATGGCATTCAATAAGTTAGTCGATGCGGAGGTGAATCGCCTCATTACCCAAGGCCAGATGAGGGCCATCTACGGCAAATGGTTTGAGTTACCGATTCCGCCGAATCAGATCAATTTTAATATGCCCCTTTCGTATATGCTGAATGAGCATTTTAAAGCGCCTGGACAGTGGCAGATATATTGAAAGCGTTGTTCTTGTAAACGCCATCATCACCCGCTTATATTTCTGTTCATTACAAATGAATTCAGCAAATCTATTATCAAGCCGTAGCAAGATTCAGAACCCAGATTATGATGGATTTGTAAGATGACTAAGTGAAAAAATAGTGTGGTTAATACCACCTAAAATGGTAATTAGCGCATCGTTCATTAAATGATTACTAAGACTCTAAATTTCAGGCTCGACGACTCTATGTTCCAGATGGACACAGAGAAATTGCCCTGACAACATAAAGAAATAATTATGAAACTTAAAACGCGTGTCTGGATTCTCATCTCCGCCGCCATGATCGGCATGCTTGTCGTCGCCACCGTATCGCTGGTTACGCTGCGCAATACCATGATGTCGGAAAGAAAGGAGCAGCTTTCCACACTGGTTGCACTTGCGCACGCATCGTTAGAACGTGCCTATGAAAAAGAAAAATCGGGCAAGTTGTCCGTAACAGACGCTCAACGTGAGGCTAAGGAAGCTGTTGCTGCTTTGCACAAGGACGATAAATATTTTTTTGTCAGGGATTTTGCGAATGACATTAACCTTGTTCATCCCAATTCCAAACGGGTCGGCATCATCGATCCGGATGGCAAAACCAAGGGGGATGAGTACCGCAATGCCCTGGCGCAATCATCACAACCGGTTGGATATGTTCTTTCAGAGGGAACAAGGCCGAATACCACAGGCAAAGTTCCGAAACTGTATGCTGTAATTAAATTTGAACCGTGGAATTGGATTGTCGGATACGGAATCTATGTTGACGACATCAATACAACCTTTCAAGACCGTGCGCTCACCTATCTATTGATTGGTGGCTTGTTGATGGTTCTTGTGGCTGCTTTGGCTCTGCGAATGTCCAGGATGATTCTCGGTCAGCTAGGTGGAGAGCCAGATTATGCGGCAGATATTGCGATGGATATTTCTACAGGTAATCTGTCCCGGAATATTGTAGTCACAGGGAGCAAAGAGTCACTTTTAGGTTCGATGTGCTTGATGCTTGAGGGATTACGCAGGATGGTGACAAGTTTTAATAAAGTCGCTCAACAACTGGCCGAATCCGCTGGCACCATGACGGAACAAATGAAGAAAATCAGCAGTGGTTCACACATGACTTCCGAAGCCACTTCCTCTACAGCTGCTGCGGTAGAGGAAATGGCGGTAAGTAGCGCTCACATCTCAGCCATTGCCCGCGAAACCGAATCCAACTCTAAAAAAGCCTCTGAGCTTGCAACGCATGGCGAACAATTGGCGGTTAAAGCTACTGACGGGATTCGCCAGATTGCTGATGAGGTTTCTGGCGCGGCCGATCTGATACGGACGCTTGTAGTGCGGTCGCGTGAAATTGACAGCATGAGTGCTGTTATCAAGGAAATTGCTGACCAAACCAATTTATTAGCCCTCAATGCGGCCATTGAAGCTGCTCGCGCCGGTGAACAAGGCCGCGGCTTTGCCGTAGTTGCCGATGAGGTAAGGAAACTGGCTGAACGTACGTCTGGTGCCACTCAGGACATCACCAAAACTATTCGTGCCGTGCAAAACGATACCAACCTGGCGGCAGAGCGCATGGATGAGGTTCTTGATCGGGTCGAGTCAGGTGTGACTCTGGTTGAAAAGGCCGCGGATGCACTCCGGGAAATCAACATCGGTGCGTGCGGTACGCTGGAGAAAGCGCGAGATGTGGCAAATGCCGCAATAGAACAGAGTCAAGCCAACAACAGCATTGCGGCAAACATTGAGCGCATTGCTCAGATGGTTGAAGAAGCCGACGCGGCTGTTCAATTGGCTCACGGTCAGGTTCAGCAACTCAATGGGCTTGCCGGGGACCTCCATCGCGAAGCAGGAAACTTCAGGCTATAACCACCACCCACATTGGCTGCATTTTAGCGATCAGACCGGAGTAACGATGTGAAATGAAGGCGGTTCTACCATGTAATTGAAGTATCTTGTTTCGAAAGAAAGCCTGTTACAACGCCCAGCACTGTCGCAGCACTGAAAGCATTCCAACTGTAGCTGGAGATGCCTCGTTTTTCAGGCGGTAAACGAACGACAGAGGAACCTCGATCCGGGCATGACGCCAAATAACGGCTTCGTTATTTTCCACGGCCTTAAGTGCCTGATCTTCACGCATTAAAGCCATACCGAGACCGGACTTGACCAGATCGCCAATGGCTGAAATCTGGTCGCACTTAACCACCTCTCGCGGAGCTAAGCCTTGTTGCGCAAACAGATAGCGCTGCAGTCGCTGAATATGGCTGTTTTTAGGGGCGGCAATCCATGGCAGATCTGACATCTCACGCCAGCCCAGTCCTGCAATATTTGCTGACAGGGTGGTCGGGCCGACAGCACAATAGGTGACGGTTCGCAAATGAAGCTTTCCAAAATCTGGGTGGTCCATTACGCCAATATAGAAACCTCCATCGAACTGACCATTGGAAATGCCGCTCAGAAGCTCTTCCTCGTCGACTACGGAAATGCCAAGTTGCAGCAAGGGAAGTGTTGCTTGCAAACCATAAAGGAACGTACCAAGTTTGACGAACTCTGAGTCATCGACCGTGGCAATTTTGACGCTGCCAGTGATCTCGCCTTTCATTTCCCTGGCCTTATTGATCAGGCCGTTAAAAACATCCAGTACGTGTTCTGCTTCGATGAGCAGGATTTGACCCGATTTGGTCAGAGTGATTTTTCCAGGGCTCCGGGTGAATAGTGCAATACCCAGTTCTTCTTCTATCGCTTTGATGTGGGCCGTAACCGCCGGTTGCGTGATAAATAGCTTCTCAGAGGCCTTGGTCAGATGCCCCAGCCGAGCAACCATTACGAAGGATTTGAGTTTCAGGATATCCATGTCGAATCGCGCATGGTCTGACGACGGTCGGATTTGTCCTTAAACGTGATGCTGGCATGGCCACAAGATGGTGTTAAAGATGAGCGATAAATATGTACATATTGACGGTCACAAATAAGGATAAGAGTCGATTGCGCTGGCATGATTATTGGGCCATCTCTTCGCTGGAGCCAAAGAAAATTCTGGCCTGAGCAAAGTCCAGAGCAAGCAATACCGGGGTTCCGGCCGGCGTGGCTGCTACGCCGATCAGATGAGGCTGGGAGATGCAGAGTAGCTGCTCTCCAACCTTGATTTGGTAAAAAATAGCATTGCCGGTGAACTCCAGACTTTCTACGATTCCCTCAGCCCATAGGTAGCATCCATCCCGAACAGCATCGATTGGGAATAAATCAATGGCATGCGGGCGGATACAGAGCACAGCATTGCCCTCGCGTCGGCCTATAAGGTTGGAGTCGATACGTTGATAGCCTAGCGCATCAGAATAGAATGAACAGGTATGTGCAGCCTCTTGCGAAATTTTTCCTGGAATCAGGTTTGCCATGCCGATTGATTGGGCGACGAAGGTCGATACCGGGAAATCATAGAGAGCGGACGGTGTGCCCACTTGATGAATCTCGCCATCGCGGATGATCGCAATACGGTCTGCAATACTCAATGCTTCCTCTTGATCGTGCGTCACCAGGATCATGGTGATTCCGAGCTTACGTTGCAATAGACGCAAATCACGGCGCATCTGCAGCCGGAGCGGGTGTTCCAGATTGGATAGGGGCTCGTCCAGCAACAAAAGCTTTGGCTGAATCACCAGAGCCCGTGCCAGCGCCACGCGCTGCTGCTGGCCACCTGAAAGCTGGTGTGGATAAAAATCTTTCAGTGGCCTCAGACCAAGCAATTCCATTATCGATTCGACTCGATATTGGATATCCTTCCTATCCAGTCGTCGTTCCTGTAAACCAAAGGCAATGTTCTCCATGACCGACATGTGCGGCCATAGAGAAAACCCCTGAAAGACCAGTCCAACGTCCCGCTCCCATGGGGGCAGTTCGTTTAGTAGACGTTTTCCCAGGATCATTTCACCTTTTTGGGCGTGATCAAGACCGGCCAGTAGCCTCAAGAGTGTGGTCTTGCCTGAACCAGAAGGTCCGAGCAAGGCGAAAAATTCGCCTTGCTCAACAAACAGGTCGATGTTGCGCAGGATTTCCACGCCCTGTCTCGTATAAGAAAGTCCATTGATATTCAGAGCGGATCGGTTCATTCTGAGAGTTACCTTTTTTTCTCGGATGCCATCTTGCCGCTAGTGAGCATGGGATTTGTCTTGCGAATAATCACGGTCGCTCCATAAGTACACAATGAGATAAATCCAAGCGAAAGTATGGCCAGCGCCGCCCCGCCAGAACGACCGGAAGATTTAAGCATTTCAAGGTAGATACTGTAGCTGATAGGCGCTTGAGTTTCGCTCGGGACCAGAAGCATCGCGGCAGACAAGTCAAAGGCTGCCATCACGAAACAGAGCAAAAATGCGACGAATATCCCCCCGGAAAGAAGAGGTAGCGTTATTTTGGTGCGCACACGGCCCGGTCGTATTCCCAGTACATAAGCGGCTTCCTGGCATTGAACGGGAATGCTGTTCAGCGCCAGGAGCATGGCATAGACCGCGTAAGGCAAATTCCTTACCGACAAGGCAATGGCAATTAATACCCATGGACTGGAAAGCGGCGACTCAAATCCGAAGTACGTACCCCCCTGGAAAAAACGAAGATAGCCAAAGGCAAGCACAATACCGGGGAGCGCCAGCATTCCCATAAAGGCAGATTCCAGCCAGCGGTATCGCTGGTTTCGATCGAGTTTCAGGAAATAGGCAATAAAGAAACCGACAACAAGATCGAAAGCGGCGGCAACGCCACAGTAAAGCAAGGTGTTCGAGAACACGTCCTGATTCATCTGCAGCAATTCAACGTAATGCCGGGCGGTGAAGCTTTCAGGCAAGGCGGTATGACTCCATATCCCCGAGACAGAAAGCACCAGCAATGAACCAAGCGGAATGGCTACAACCACCGCAATGGTTGCCATACACGCACTCACCAGCCACTGTTCATGCCGTGCCAGATGCCGGTGAATCACTTGCGGCGGAGAGTCCCATCGCAGCAGCCAGGGTTCGCATCTGAATCCTTGGGCGCCAATCCACCATGCAGTGGTGGAAAATACGATGAGAATGATGGCCAGAACTGAACTGAGAGAATCATCCACACCAGCCGAGTTGACACGAAGGTAAAGCTGCGGAGCGAGCAAATTATATTGACTGAGAGCTAAGGGCGTCGCGATGTCGTCAAGTACCTTGATAAAAATGATGGTGGCACCGAGTGCCAGGCCTGGCAGGGTTCTTGGTAAGAGAATCCGGATGAGCGAACGAAACTTGCGTACTCCCACTGCCAGAATGGCTGTCTCGATTTCAACACCATGCCCGCGCAAAGCCAGTAAGACTGAGAACAACAGAAGCGGGAAATAGTGTATCGACTCAATAAGGACGAGACCATAAATACTGTTCAGCCAACCGGCACCACCCAGGGGGCCGAGCGCCGCTTTGATCGAGGCTGCTGCAAGAAACGGCGGTGCGCACAAAGGGATAACGCCGAGCAGAAGGATCCAGCGCGAGTTGTCCTGCCCGTGTCGAACCAGAATCCAGGCGATCGGGGTGGCAATGCTTGCGCACAGGAGGCAGACACCCATGGCAGCAAAAATGCTGTTGGCGCATGATTCGAGATAAAGCGGGTTAGTCAGCGTCAAAGTAAAGGCGGACAGGCTGTTGTTCCCTGGGCTATTCTCAATGCCATGTACGATGGTGCTACTCACTGGAAGAATCAGGAAGGGAAGCAAGTAGCTGATTGCGCCGATCAGCAGCAGAAGGCGCCCCCAATGCCCTCGCTCCCAATTCAACGCAGAAAACATCCGTGATAATTTGTTTCCCGTTACATTGCTTTGGAAAAGCCCGGATAGTTTCAAGGCGTGCTCCCAGCGGAAGTGTTCGCAAGTGTGATGGCACGCTGAGCAAGCATTTCCGATTCCAGATAATTTTCCTTGATGTCACGAGCCAACCGTCTTTCCAATTCAGCTAATTTCATATGTCCTCCGGAGGTGTGATGCCGTGCACTGAGTTCTTGCACAAATTCCGGATTTAAAATTTGAGCTTCGGATACGGGAACAAATAAAATCATTGCTCGAGCCTTGACGGCCAGCGCGGTGGCTTCAGGATTGTGGCGTTTCGAAAGCAGGTTTTCGGCCTCAATAATTCGTTTGATGGCACGCTTCAGTTCGACGTGGCGAAACGTGATTAACTGGTCAAACATTGAACTGACGATGCGGTATCGACGCTCGGAAATCGACCGGTCAAACTTCAATGTGGTATTGCGGATCACTTCGTAGAGATTCGGGATGCCTGCTGGAGCAATGTTATTGGCGAAGACCGAAGGGAGAACCGGAAACCGGCTGATCTCGGGCCTCAAAAGAATTGATTGCCCTTCCTGCGAAAGCGCATATGAGACGAATTTCCTGGCGCCCAACGGATTCTTCGCACCTTCGATAATGGCAATATTGGCAGGGAAAACGGCATTTTTTCGCGGGTAAATAAAATCCACGGGAAACCCCGTATTTTTCCCGGCCAAACCTAGAAAGTCGATCACCGGACCCAGACCATAATGGCCTCGGTTGACACCGTCCGGGACACCAAAGCTGCGCTCGGAAATTTCTCCGCAGTTCCCACCAATAAGCAATAACTGACGCCAGCCTTCTTCCCAACCGTAAGTTTGCAGAATAGCTTCAACAATGAGGTGTGTCGTTCCTGAACGCGACGGCGACGTCATGATGAGATGCCCGAAGTAAACGGGATTTCCCAGGTCGCTCCAATCCTGCGGCAGCGGAAGATTCTTGGCTTTCATATAGCGCGTATTCCACATAATCCCGTAACCGGAGAGTGCTTGCCCCTTGAAAAAACCGAGGGGGTCGTTGACGTCAAAATTTCCGATTTTTGCGGGGATCAGCGGATCGCCCAGTTCGCCAGCCTTTGTTAGGTAATTGAGGCGAGCGAGGACATCAAAAGCCTCGGGGGCGGAAGACCAGAAAACATCCGGGCGTGCTCCTTCGCGGCGATCCCTGAGCAAGGAAACCGCACTGGTTGTTGGCACATTGATGAATTCAACACTAAAAAGTGGAAAATTGGCTTCAAACCTGGCCTTGTAGGCGCTGGTCACTTCTTTGCCAAATGAGGTCATGACGACCACCGATTCCTTGGCTTGCACTGTGCTAAATCCAAGCCAAGCTATCGCCAGGATGGCCAGCCAGCGGCAAACCAA
Organism: Betaproteobacteria bacterium; assembly: GCA_037139055.1. Taxonomy (GTDB): domain Bacteria; phylum Pseudomonadota; class Gammaproteobacteria; order Burkholderiales; family Rhodocyclaceae; genus Propionivibrio. The sequence goes on from JBAXHE010000008.1 coordinate 63,604, forward strand.
AACGGGAATTAAGCTTGCTTGAAACATGATTTTCCTTAATAAATTTGCAGTTCAATAACAGGTAATGCAGCAAGAACCGTTGTTGTCCATTAACTCTACCGGAAAATTCGGGTTGATAGGAAGATGTCGAATCAACTCAGCACGCCTGGAGAAACAGGCAACCAATGCACTCTAGGGATAGTCAATGAAGGAAGATAATCATTTTTTGTGATGCCCCTGATAGCTTAATTTATGGGGCTTTTTATGGCCTTCGAAATAACGGTAACCGGGCACGCAGGGCGCACATCAGAACGATCTTCTTTGGAAATGGCACCTCCTTCATTTTTGACTCTTGCTTTGCATGTTCACTAGAAAACCGTGTGCATTGCCGAAGAACTTATGAACGAGCGTTATTGCGACAAGTCCTGAATTCTTAGGCGACCTCCAGCGATTCGCGCCAAGTTATTGGCGCCATAAGAAATGATGATTTGCTGACCGTTTGCGCAGCGAATAAGGTCACGGCGTGGATCCTCAGCATCGGCGCGCCACGGGGAGAGGTCGCAGTGGTATCCCGTTTCTGCACGCAGGATTCTTCGTTCGAAAAAGATAAACGATTTCCTTATTGGAGGGTTAAGACATGCTTGGTTTTCTGAAATCCAGACCGGCAGCAACAATGGTGCCCAAATCCGAGGTTGAGGCGGCGTATTTCCGCCTCAGGATACAGGCACTGATTGGTATTTTCATTGGTTATGCCGCCTTCTATTTTGTTCGCGCCAACTTCACCCTGTCAACGCCTTACCTGATGAAGGCGCTGAGTCTTACCAAGACCGATATCGGACTGCTGTCCAGTTGCATGTTGATCACTTACGGCATTAGCAAGGGCGTTATGAGTAGTCTGGCGGACAAGTGCAATCCGAAGTACTACATGGTTTTTGGCTTGCTCCTCTCCTGTGTGGTCAATTTATTCCTGGGATTCAGTACTGCCTACTGGATGTTCGTGGTGCTGGTCATCCTGAATGGAATTTTCCAGGGGATGGGTGCCGGGCCGGCGTTCGTCACTATGGCCAGCTGGTTTCCCCGTTTGCAGCGGGGTCGCACCGGGGCTATCTGGAATATCTCACATAACGTGGGCGGCGGGATGGTCGCACCGATTGCCGTGGGAGCCTTTGCTTTTTTCGGTACCGAACACTGGCAAGCAGCCAGCTACTGGGCTCCCGCAGCGGCTGCCGTATTAATTGCCATCGTGGTGATGTGGGTTGGGGTCGGTACGACCTACAACGCAGGTATGCCGCCATTGAACGACATCCTCAAAGGGAATGCAGATGAAGAACTGGTCGAGATCCATGCCGATCACGCGCCGGAGAATATGTCGGCCTTCCAGATCTTCTGCAAATACGTGCTGCGAAATAAGCATGTCTGGTATGTCTCGTTGGTTGATGCTTTCGTTTATTTGGTGCGTTTCGGCGTGATTACCTGGCTCCCCATTTATTTGTTGCAGACAAAAGGTTTTACCAAAAGTGAGATGGGGGTCGCTTTTGCCATCTTTGAGTGGGCCGCAATTCCCTCGACACTGTTGGCCGGTGTTCTGACTGACAAGTACATGAAAGGCCGCCGGATGCCTATCGCAATGGTTTGTATGCTGGTCATTCTCGGCGCCTTGTTCGTGTATTGGGATAGCACGTCCATCGTGATCATTACCGCAGCAGCCGGCCTGATTGGCGCACTCATCTATGTTCCGCAATTCCTAGCATCGGTTACCACTATGGAGGTTGTACCTCCCTTTGCCGTCGGTTCGGCCGTGGGGTTACGCGGATTCATGAGTTACGTCGTAGGCTCGACCTTGGGAACAGCATTGATTGGGAAGCTTGTCGATTTGTACGGTTGGTCGGCGGGCTTCTATGTCTTGGTGACGGGCGCCGTCTTGTGCATTGTATTTTGTTACCTTTCGCACAAAGGGTCGTTGGAACTGGAAGCACTGAAAACACACCGTGCCTCACAAAATGAATCAGCAAGCAATGCCGGCTTTGTCAGAGCCACGGCTTCGGTTTGAAGCTGCCCGAACTAGGCGTACCAGAAATAATATCCACTTGGGGGGGGCGCCTGATGTGCCCGGACAGATAAATCCCACCAAATAAGCCATTGAGTTGAAAACTCATCCTTGCGATAGCCAGCTATCGCAAGGATGAGCCTAATAAGGCACATGACAAAAATGAGTGAATCAAGTGCTATGTGCATTTTTAAAGGTTTGCTAATAACTGTTTTCATAGGAATTCAATATGCATCGTAATCGTAATGCAAAAATTGTTGCCACTTTAGGTCCGGCCAGCGCTGACAAAAAGATGGTTGAAGCGTTGTTTGAAGCAGGTGCCGATGTTTTTCGCCTGAACTTCAGTCATGGCTCGCATCAGGATCACATGAGGAGCCTTAGCATCATCCGCGAAGTTGAACACAAAAGCGGTCGCCCAATTGGAATTCTGCTCGATTTGCAAGGGCCTAAGTTGCGCCTTGGAAAATTCTCAAAGGGCCCAATACACTTGGTCGAGGGTGAATCATTTCGTCTTGATCTAGATAACGATAAACTGGGTGATCAGAAGCGGGCTCCGATGCCCCATCCGGAAATATTTACAGCTTTGCACAAGGGCGCTGAGCTCTTGATCGACGATGGCCGCGTCCGTCTATGTGTCGAAAATTGCGGGCCCGATTTTGCTGAAACAACGGTCATGGCCGGTGGTACTGTTTCTGACCGCAAGGGCGTAAATGTACCAGGTGTTGTTCTTCCGCTTTCCGCCATGACTGACAAAGACCGGGCTGACCTCGATTACGGTCTTGCGCTTGGTGTAGACTGGGTTGCCTTGTCTTTTGTCCAACGTCCAGAAGATATTGCAGAAATTAAGGCCATTGTTCAGGGCCGCGCTGGAATCGTCGCAAAACTGGAGAAGCCGGCTGCCATTAGTAGTTTGGAAGCTATCGTAGAAGCCAGTGACGCGATTATGGTTGCACGCGGAGATCTGGGGGTTGAAATGCCGCCGGAGCAAGTACCAGCGATACAGAAAATGATTGTTCGTGCCTGTCGCAAGGCCGGAAAGCCAGTTATTGTCGCCACCCAGATGCTCGAGTCGATGGTTAGCGTTCCAGTGCCAACTCGTGCCGAAGCTTCTGACGTTGCTACCGCCATCTACGACGGTGCCGATGCCGTAATGCTTTCCGCAGAATCGGCATCGGGTAAGTATCCGGTGGAAGCCGTCAGGATGATGAACAGTATCATCACCCAGACCGAGGCCGATCCTCACTATCGACATTCACTTGAGGCGTTGCAGTCTCCCCCGACAGCTAATACGACTGATGCAATTGGAGCGGCAGTCAGTCACATCAAGGCATTGCTCAATATTGCTGTTTCTGTGATTTATACCAGTACTGGTTATTCCGCATTGTGTATGGCACGGGAGCGGCCAAAGGCGCCTATTGTTGCCCTGACTCCGCGTTTTTCAACCGCACGCCGTTTGTCTTTGGCTTGGAGTGTGTACCCGGTGCTTTGCCATGAAGTCGTTGATGTGCCTGAAATGACCGAGTTGGCCTGTGACACGGCGCGCAATCATAACTTCAGTGTCAGCGGACAGAACATTGTCATCGCGGCAGGCATGCCTTTTGGTAATTCTGGTACGACAAATTTATTGCGTATTGCCCAGATTGCCTGATGTTGGATTTGTTGTGCAGCCATCTCAACGTGGAAGATATAACGCATAAATATACAAATATCATGGCATTAATTTAGAAATTAGTGGCTAAAAAATACAGATTTTTTATCAACAATTGCAATGGAATACATAATGGCTAACATCATAAATTCATCGCTGTCCAGGAAAATCACTTCTACGACCGAGGAGGCTACTTCGGCTAACTTCGTTAAAATATCCAGCGTTATCAGCCGTCAGATTCTCGATTCGCGCGGCAATCCAACGGTTGAAGTTGATATCACACTCGACAACGGGTTTATGGCTCGCTCCGCCGTTCCTTCCGGAGCCTCAACGGGCGAGTTCGAAGCCTGCGAGCTGCGCGATGGCAACAAAAAAGTTTATCTCGGCAAGGGCGTGCTCAAAGCTGTCGAGGCCGTCAATGGCCCGATTGCCAAATTGCTCAAGGGCAAGAATCCGCTCAACCAGCGTGAGCTGGATGAGGCCATGATTGCCCTTGACGGCACCCAGAATAAATCCAAACTCGGTGCCAATGCGCTGCTCGGTGCCTCGATGGCGATCACGCTGGCTGGCGCCCATGTGAGCAAAATGCCGCTCTGGAAATATATTGGCAAGATCCATAAAAATAAGGATTTTGTACTGCCGACGCCAATGGCCAACATCATCAATGGCGGCAAACACGCTGACAACCTGATCGATTTCCAGGAATTTATGATCATGCCGGTCGGTGCCAAGAGCTTCTCCGAAGGCCTGCAATGGATCACTGAAATTTTCCATGCTTTGAAGGGCATCCTTAAGAAGGGCGGCCATGTTACGGCGGTCGGAGACGAAGGTGGTTTCGCACCGAACTTGACCAACGACGAGTCGCTGGAAGTGGTTATGCAGGCAATTACGGCTGCCGGCTACAAGCCCGGCAAGCAAATCGGCATCGCCCTTGATTGTGCTTCTTCCGAGTTGTTCGACGAAGGCGGTCGCAAGGGTTACAAATTCTGGAAGTCGAATCCGGACAAACTGTTCACGGCCGACGACATGATCGCCAAGTACGCCGACTGGTGCAAAAAATACCCCATCGTGTCGATCGAAGATGGCCTCGACCAGAGCGATTGGGACGGGTACGTCAAACTCACCAAAGCGCTTGGCAAGAAAGTGCAGATCGTCGGTGATGACTTCTTCGTGACCAATCCGACCCGTCTCAAAAAGGGCATCGACATGGGCGCCTGCAACTCGATCCTGATCAAGGTTAACCAGATCGGTACCGTGACCGAGACGCTGGATGCCATCAAGATGGCGCAAAAGGCCGGTTATAGCGCGGTTTGTTCTCACCGTTCCGGAGAGACTGAAGATACCTTTATTGCAGACCTTGCTGTCGGTACGGGTGCCGGGCAGATCAAGACCGGTTCGCTGTCGCGCACCGACCGCATCTGCAAGTACAACCAGCTGATCCGCATCGAAGAGCAACTTGGTGCCAAGGCGGTTTATAAGGGGCTCAAAGCCATCAAAGGAGCGGGTTACTGATTCTAACTTTGGCTAGGTAGAAGGCATCGCCTTAGTGATGCTTTTTTATAGGTAAATCGTTAAATTTCCATCTTCGAATCCTAACATTTGGAATATGAGAAGACGCCCGCGTGTCGAAATATCACTGACCGTTTAGGCTGAGTTGCTTCCGGAGGGGAGCGGCCTCTTGAATGGCTGCTTCAGAGCACAGACGACAGACTGTTCTTGGCCGAAAGTCGCCATCAAAATACAACTTATTCAAAACAGCAAAACTCCTACTTAGCCACACCCCTACTGCTTCAATTTCCGGGAGATGAAGTAATACATCCCGCTCACCGATACCGCCAGAATTGCGGCCATGAGATAGGTCAGTGCTATTCCCAACTCGGTCAGGAAACTGCCGACGACGATGAAGAAGGTGGCGTAGCCGACCGAGCTGACGACAATTCCACGCAATAGATTTGACGTCACCTTGGCGCCCTGCTGCGAGTGGGTAAAGGCGGCGAAGACGATTCCGAACACTGGGAACGGCGCCAGCAATCCGGAGAGTTGTGGGCCAAGCGCATCGGCCAGTGTCGTCAGCACAACGACAAAGGTCGTCGCTGTAAAGATGCGCGCTGGCAAATCCCAGCGCGGCGGAGCAGACACCTTGGACTGTACCGGACGCAGCGGAATCAGACGCGAGACCACGACGATGCAGCACAGCAGGCTGAAAAATGCCGGCAGGAGCTGCCAGGTGAACCTGTTAAGCGCTGTGGTTGATAGCAGGAACGCGGCGACAGCCAGGACGATACTGATCGGCCAATGAAAACGTTGCGCGACATGCGCGTAGGTCAGGCAAAACATACAGATCGAGATCTGTCCGGCCATGCCGCCAATCGCTGATTGGGCGGCAAAGTCCACCCCGTATTCACAGGCGAGGATGAAGGAGATGGGGCCGGAAGTGAGCGGCAAGCCGATCAGCAGCCCACTCACTACCGAACCCCAGCGCCGCCCGGCCATCGTAACCGTACCGATCATCAGGGGAGTGATCAGCAGTTTGAAAGCGATTATCAGCACGGTTTAAGCAATCCAATGGCCAGGGCAGTAGTCGAATTATTCCATGCTTACTGCCAGGCCATGGAGAGTTACCACGAAAATACTGATTTATTCGTCATCCTGGCGAAGGCGGGGATGACGAATTGCGCTCAGCCCGGATTTATTTAGCGACTGCCTCATCAATCCCGCGCCGCAACTCTGCGACCAGCGCATGCACGCGAGCACAGACGTTGTCTGGCGTAGACTGTTCGATTTCTTCGATGATCCGGCTGCCCACGACCACGGCATCGGCGACTTTGGCCACTGCACACGCAGTAGCCGCATCGCGAATGCCAAAGCCGACACCGACAGGCACGCCCGTAGCGGCATGGATTTCCGGAATGCGTGCGGCCACCGCAGCGACGTCCAAAACTGCCGATCCGGTCACGCCCTTGAGCGAGACGTAGTACACGTAACCGCTGGCTTGCGCCGAGACCATTGAAATGCGCTCGGGCGTTGAGGTTGGCGCCAGCAAAAAAATTGGATCCAGGGCATGGGTTTTCATGGCGCAGGCAAAATCCACGCTTTCTTCCGGCGGATAATCAACCACCAGAACGCCATCGACCCCGGCATCGAAAGCGGCCGCGGCAAACTGATCGACGCCCATGGCCTCGATCGGATTGGCATAACCCATCAGGACCACCGGTGTTTCGTTGTTGTCGGCGCGAAAGTTGGCGACCATGCCGAGTACCTGACGCAGACTGACGCCCTTACGCAAAGCCCGCTCAGACGCCCGCTGAATGGTCGGCCCATCGGCCATCGGGTCGGAAAATGGCACCCCCAGCTCGATGATGTCGGCTCCGGCTTCAACCAGTGTATGCATCAGGGATACGGTCAGCGCCGGATCGGGATCGCCGGCAGTAATGAACGGGATCAGGGCCTTGCGACCCTGCGACTGGAGGCGCTCGAATGTGGCTTGTATTTTTGACATGGCAGGTCCTTAGAGCGTGATGCCGGATTTCTCGGCAACCGTATGCATATCCTTGTCGCCGCGACCCGAAAGGTTGACCAGCAGGATCTTGTCTTTCGGCAAGGTCGGAGCGAGCTTGGTGGCATAGGCCACGGCATGACTCGATTCGAGCGCCGGAATGATGCCTTCCAGACGGCACAGGTTGTGGAAAGCCTGCACTGCTTCATCATCGGTGATGGTGACATACTCCGCCCGTCCCGAATCCTTGAGCCAGGCGTGTTCCGGGCCGACGCCGGGGTAATCGAGACCGGCCGAGATCGAGTGCGTTTCGATGATCTGACCGTTTTCATCCTGCAACAGATAGGTCCGGTTGCCGTGCAACACCCCCGGGTGTCCCGCCGTCAGCGAGGCGGCATGGCGACCGGTCTCCATCCCGTCACCGGCGGCTTCGACACCGATCAGGCGGACGCCGTCAACCATGATGTAGGGATGGAAAATCCCCATCGCATTCGAACCGCCACCCACACAAGCGATCACGGCATCCGGCTGGCGACTGCACTGCTCCTGCATTTGGCCGATGGCTTCCTTGCCGATCACCGACTGGAAATCACGGACCATCATCGGATAAGGATGCGGACCGGCAACGGTGCCGATGATGTAGAAGGTATCGGAGATATTGGTCACCCAGTCGCGCATGGCTTCGTTGAGCGCATCCTTGAGCGTTTTCGAACCGCTCTCGACAGGCACAACGGTCGCCCCCAGCAATTTCATGCGATAGACGTTGGCGGCCTGCCGCTTGATGTCCTCGGAGCCCATGTACACCACGCATTCCATGCCGTAACGGGCGGCCACGGTGGCTGTCGCTACGCCGTGCATGCCGGCTCCGGTCTCGGCAATCACCCGTTTCTTGCCCATGCGACGCGCCAGCATGGCCTGACCGATGCAGTTGTTGATCTTGTGGGCGCCGGTGTGATTCAGGTCTTCGCGCTTCAGGTAAATCTGCGCGCCACCAAGCATTTCTGACCAGCGCTTGAGGTGATAAAGCGGGCTGGGGCGACCAACAAAATGCTTGAGATCGTATTCAAATTCAGCCATGAACAGCGAATCCTGCTGCGCATCGGCGTAGGCCAGCTTCAATTCTTCGAGGGCAGGGATCAGGGTTTCGGCAACAAAAATGCCACCATAGGGGCCAAAATGGCCGAGGGCATCGGGCAGGTTATAACGTGAGCTAGGCATGATTTCTCCTTGAGGCGGGAACAAGATGATTCAAACAAACGAGCAGAAAAGGTCGTCTGCCTCAGGCATGGTTGGCAAAGAAACGTCGCCAGCAGGTTCGTGTACGTCCACCAGAAAACTTGCGCATCGGTCATCCTGTCCCAACAGAAATTCTGTGTCGCCCGTTTATCAATCGGTCGGCATCAAGCCAGCCGTACGCACGGCCGCCACAAAAGCGAAAATCTTTTCCGCATCCTTGATTCCCCTGGCCGCTTCAACGCCAGAGGAAACATCCACCGCGGCTGGCCGAACCCGGGCAATCGCTTCACCCACATTACCCGCATCAAGCCCGCCGGAGAGCACCAGTGGCTTCTCCAGCCCTAACGGTATCAACGACCAGTCAAAGGTCTTGCCACCACCACCATAGCCATCGACAAAGGCATCGAGAAGGATCGCCTGCGCCGATGGAAATCCAGCAGCGTATTGTACCAAATCCATTCCCGGCCTGACGCGTGCGGCCTTGATATACGGCCGGTCGAATTGCCGACAGTAGTTTTCGTCCTCATCGCCGTGAAACTGCAGCAGATGAATCGGCACGGCGGCCAGGGTTTCACGCACCGCCTGCGGATCAGCATTGACGAAGAGCCCGACCAGGGTGACGAAGGGCGGCAGCTGACACGCCAGTTCTGCTGCAAGCCTCAGGTCGACGTAGCGTGGACTGGGAGGATAGAAGACCAGCCCGATGGCATCGGCACCGGCGCTGAGCGCGACCTGCACGTCTTCACTGCGGGTCAGACCGCAAATCTTGATGCGTGGTTTCATGTCGGTAAGAGGCCCCAAAACGATCGAATAGTTCAAATAAGCGAAAGACCCGGCAACAGCGGGCTGTCACTGACCGGCAAATCCCAGTGTGCTTCGTACTCGACACCGACCAGATACAGTCCGGCGGCGGAGAAGGTCGGTGCCGCCTGGCGACGGTCAGCGGCAAGCAGCAGCTGCGACATCCATTCGGAGGGATGCTTGCCCTGCCCGATGTAGACCAGACTGCCGACCAGATTCCGCACCATGTGGTGCAAAAAAGCACTGGCTTCAAAATCAAAAACGATCAGCTCGCCGACCCGCTGGACATCGGCACGGCGCATGCTTTTGACCGGCGTCTTGGCCTGGCAGTCGGCGGCCCGAAAAGATGAAAAATCATGCTCGCCAAGCAAAGCGTTCGCGGCCTGCTGCATCAGATCTACATCCAGCGGATGATGATACCAGCCGACGCGGCCATGCCCGACGCCAGGGCGTTGTGGACGATTGAGCAAGAGATAGCGATAGCAGCGCCCATGCGCGGAAAAGCGGGCATGGAACTCGTCCGCCACGGGTTGCGCCCAGCGCACACAAACCGACGGCGGAAGAAAGCTGTTAACGCCGCGCACCCATGCCGAAAGAGGGCGCCTCAGAGACGTATCAAAATGCACCACCTGCGCGGTGGCATGCACACCGGCATCGGTTCGCCCGGCGCAGACCACGGCCACCTCCTCGCCAGCAATCTGGCTCAAGGCCGCCTGCAACGCGTCCTGCACGGTTCCGCCTTGCGGCTGGATCTGCCAGCCGTGAAATGCACTGCCATCGTATTCGACACCCAGAGCAACTCTCATCGCCAACGCCTAAACAAAAAAAAGACCGATCAAAGCCAAGACACCCAATGCCGCCAAAGTATAGTCCGACCAGCGCAGAGGTTGGTCATTGACTTCGATCAATTCGCATTCTGTGGTTGCCGGCGCATTCAGTACGCTGCGCCAGTCCTTAGGGTTAGGCAGGGTCTCGACGTAACGCAAGACCAGCATCAAGCGCACGATTCCCCGATCAGGATCGAGGCCACAGTGTCGCAGCGGCTTAAACAGGGTTCTCGCCCCGGCCAGCAGATCGGGCAGCGGCATGGTTTCCAGAAATGCCGCAACGGCCATCAACACCAGTATCAGGCGTCCAAGATGGGTCAAGGCTTCGCTCAGCCCTTCATACGTCGGCGCAGTGTCTGAATTCCACAGCGGCTCGCCAGCACTTCCCCAGGCCAGAATAACAAATAGGGAAAGCAGCAGCCAGCGCGTCCGGCGTATCAACTTCCAGCCACGCTGCAGTATCCGCAGACCCAGCACCGGCATAAGCAGCACGGCGCACAGCAACGGCGTACCGCGCAAGGTTTGCACGGCAACCAGAAAGATAAGCCATAGAACTAGACGGGTCGTCGGATGAATGGCAGAAGTCATGTGTATAAACGGCAAGAGGTGATAAAAAGGCCGCAGCCCTGCTCAGGCTGCGGCCTTGATGGGTTTCACCTGAAGGCTATCCGGCGATTCTGCTGAGTATCAACTGCGCCTTCTCACGCTGGGAAGGATCACCCTCGGTCAGAACTTCCTGCAGCAATTCGCGGGCGCCCTCGTTATCGCCCATTTCCTCGTAGGCTTTGGCCAGATCGAGCTTGGTCGCCACTTCCTCGTTGGCACTGATTTCGAATTCCGGCAGATCCTCGAGATCGGCACCAATCGGTTGCGCAACAATGGTATCAGAGTGTGAGGCTGAGACATCGTCAGCAGGTGCCGAAAATGCCACGGGTTTATCGAAGTCAAAAAATTCTGAATGATCATTCTTTGCTCCCGGAGTTTCCTGGAGGCTCGTCGTGGATGGCGTTTCGCCACCAGGTACTTCGAGATCAAGATCGATCGATGACATGTCAAAGGAGGATGACAGAGGAATTGAGCGACCGAGGAAACTCGATTCGGTCATCTTCACGTCGAATTCGACGCTGTCATCATCTTCCGCTTCTGGCTTGAGGATCTCTGGAGCAGGCTCTGGCAAGACCGGTGCGCTGACACTCTGGACAGCGGCATTTTCAACTTTGGAAGGGGCATCAAAGCCGAGATCAAAATCGAGGTCGGCGACTTCGTTGCGCACTTCCGCCTTGGGAGGCTCGCTTGCTGGAATCTCTGGCAGCTCAAAATCCAGTCCGCTACCCGCCTCTTCAACAACCGGAGCAGTCTTCTTGACTTCTGCCGAACTGAACGCGTCCAGATCAAAATCAAGCGGCCCGGAATCAGCGGCCACCGGCTCAGGAATATTAGGCGTTTCCTCCCGCGCAACAGGCGCGTTCGACGACGCAACCGCAGAGGTCGCTTCACCCAAGCCCAGATCAAAATCCAGACTGGTCAAATCAGCAGCGGCTATCGGCTGTTCAGCGACAGAGGCAGCGTTATCCTGGCTGGCCTTCTCGGCCAGTTGTACCAGCATCCCCGGCAAGGTCACCGTCGAATTCATTGCTGTTGAATCGACAATCACCGTCGCATCGGCGTCAAAGGGTTGCGCAGCAGCTGATGCGGCCCCACCGAACATCGGGTTGGCCGGGTTAATCTTGAGCCCCATGGCCACGGCTTTTTCCCAGTCTGCCCCGGCCCCGCCTGTTTCGCTATAGAGTTCGGTGGCGACGGTTTCAAAGCGCTTGACGTCCTTGCGATTGAGGTAAATCTCCAGCAGTTTCAGGTGGATGGCGTAGCGTTTCTGGTCTTTCTGCAAGGCTTCAAGAAGGATTTCCTCCGCCTGGGCATCACGCCCATAGGCCATATAGACATCTGCTTCGGCCACTGGATCAACTTCATCGGTGTCAATACTCCCCGGGCCGGCCTGACTGAAATCGGTATGTACCGGAGTATGTGAGGTATCGACACTCTGACCTCCGGTACTGCGGAAAACCGAATTGTCAGACGAACCGGTAACTTGTGGCAATTCAGTCGTGCTCAGATCCAGCCGCTCATCCTTGTTGCCCGAACGGCGACGCAAGACGAAGAACGCCGCCAGCAGCGCCAATACTCCGGCACCACCGCCCAAGGCCAACGGGTTGTCCAGCAAGTCGTCGACCAGACTGGGCTCCGGAAGAGGCGGTGGCGGCGGAACGACTGGTTTGGGTTTCGGTTTGGGAAGTTCAGCCGGCGTCGGTTCTGGCGCTGGGGCCATGACCGGCTTGGCTTCTTCTTTGATTACACCGGGTTTCGTCGGCTCAACCGGTTTCTCGGCAACAGCGACAGTTGCTGGCACGGGCTCGGGTTTGACTGGAGGCGCCACGGCCACAGGTGCAGAAGGAGCGGCTTGTTTTACTTCCTCAACAGGTTTCTTGACATCCAGCGGAGCCGACTTTTCGGCCGCCTGTTTCTGCAATTCAGCCAGATTCTGATTCTTCAGATCAAGCAGCTTCTGCAGATTGGATACATTCTTTTCCAGCAGGTTAAGGCGCTCGTTCGCTTCCTTAAGCGCTTTTTCCTTGGCCACCAGATCTTCTTCGCCGCGCTTTGCCGCAGCAGCGGACTGAGCCCCCGTCGACTCCGTTTTTGAAACCTTCAGCTGATCCTTGGGCTCGGACGACGTTGCCGCCTTTTCTTCAACCTTGGCGGTAATTTTCCCAGCAACTTGCTGCCGAGCCCCACTGTCGCTGACCGGGGCCTGTGAGGCCGCTGTGGCCACTTTGCTGCGATAGGCATTCCAGTCGGAGGACTGGGTCAGAATAATTTTTCGCGCCTCACTGGTCGAAACTTCTTCAAGCGCCGACTTTTCAGGCACAGTAAGAATCTTGCCGGTCTTCAGGCGATTCATGTTTTTGCCGTCAAAAGCGTCCTGATTGGCGCGGTATAACCCGACCAGCATCTGATCCAGCGACACCCCTGCTGGCTTGTTGTTCACCGCAATCCGGTGCAACGTGTCGCCACGCTTGACTTCGATCGCTTGCTTGGCCTCGGAAGGCTGCTCATCCGCCGGGCGTGCTGGCTCCTGAACACGAGGCTTTGATGAAGGAGTCTTCTCCCGCGGAGCAACAGCCACTGGCGCAGGCGATCTGGGCGCCGCCACAGGTACGGGCGACGACGCAGGGGTACTGACAGGAACCACCAGCGCCGCATTCTTGGCGGCGACTTCGGGAGGATCGAGCAGGAAGGTGTATTCGCGAACGAGGCGGCCGCTTGGCCAGTTGAGTTCAAGCAGCATGTCGACAAACGGATCGTTGATCGGTGAAGTCGAAGTCAATTTGATAACGGATTGACCAGACGGTCGCTTGTCGAGATTAAAGCGAAGGCTCTGCAAGGTCGCAGCGTAATCCAGTCCAGCCTGCTTGAAGGAATCCTGCGAGGCCAGTTGGACGCGCATGTCTGAGAGTTCATCACGCGTCGCCGAGACTTCGATTTCTGCCCGCAAGGGTTGGCCAAGCGCCGAGAAAACGACGATCTTACCCAGCCCCGCAGCGTTGGCATCTAGTGAAATCCCCGACAGTGCCAGACAGGAAAAGACGGCCAGCACAGACGAACGAAGCCTAAGACGATTTAGGGTCTGATGAATTTTTTTTGCCACAGAGCCACCTTGTGCGTCCGAAACGAAATATTAAAATAACATCATGGGGTTAGCCATGCAAGCTAAACTTGCTTGTAATGTACGAAACAATAAACCCGGGAGAAGTTTCTCGGGTTTATTGTTCATATAAGCCAATCACTGTTCAACCAGAATGCGCAGCATCCGTCGCAAAGGCTCAGCCGCGCCCCACAACAACTGGTCACCGACGGTAAAGGCCGCCAGGTATTCTGGCCCCATGGCCATCTTGTGCAGGCGTCCAACCGGAACACTCAAGGTCCCCGTCACCGCCGCTGGCGTCAGTTCACGTTCGCTGATCTCACGTTCATTGGGTACCACCTTGGCCCATGGATTTGCCGCGGCGATGATCTCGGAGATGTCATCCAGCGGCACATCCTTCCTCAGCTTGATGGTCAGGCCTTGCGAATGACAACGCATGGCACCAATGCGCACGCACAACCCGTCAACCGGAATACTGCCTGGCGAGCGGAATGCCGGGCGACCGAGAATTTTGTTGCATTCGGCACCGCCTTTCCACTCTTCTTTCGACTGGCCACCTTCGACCGGAACATCGATCCACGGAATCAGGCTGCCAGCCAGCGCCGTATTGCGGAAGTTCTTGGTCGGAAAGCTCGATGCGCGCATCGTCTCGGCGACCTTGCGGTCGATGTCGAGAATCGCCGAAGCCGGATCGGCCAGCTCGGCCTTGACAGCATCGTGCAAGGTGCCCATCTGGGATAGCAGCTCGCGCATATTCTGCGCACCGGCGCCGGAAGCCGCCTGATAGGTCATCGCCGAAACCCACTCGACGAGGTCGTTCTGGAACAGGCCACCGAGGCCCATCAGCATCAGCGAGACCGTGCAGTTGCCGCCGATCCAGTTCTTGCCGCCCTTGGCCAGCGCGTCCTGAATGACATTGAGATTAACCGGATCGAGAACGATGATTGCATCCTTGTCCATGCGCAGGGTCGATGCTGCATCGATCCAGTGGCCGTTCCAGCCAGAGGCGCGCAACTTCGGAAAAACTTCCTTGGTATAGTCGCCGCCTTGGGTGGTAATGACGATATCCATCTGCTTGAGGATTTCAATCGACATGGCATCCTGCAGCACGCCGCCGTCCTTGCCGCTGAGCGTCGGCGCTTTGCCACCAACCGAAGAGGTCGAAAAGAACACGGGGTCGATGTGATTGAAATCGCCCTCTTCCTGCATGCGCTGCATCAGGACCGAACCCACCATGCCACGCCAGCCAACCAGACCCACCTTGTTCATTGCAATTTCCTCAGAAAAAACCAATCACTCGAAGCTGTCGAGTCAAAGAGCCGCCAGCACGGCGTCGCCCATTTCCTTCGTTCCCACCTTATTCGTGTCCGGCTCATAAATGTCGCCGGTACGATAGCCTTGCGCCAGTACCTTCTTGACCGCCGCCTCAATCCGCAGTGCTTCAGCCTCCATGGAAAAAGTATAACGTAACATCATGGCCACCGACAGAATCGTCGCCAGCGGATTAGCCAAACCCTTGCCAGCAATATCCGGGGCCGAACCATGCGACGGTTCATACAGGCCCTTGTTGTTCTCGTCCAGTGACGCTGAAGGCAGCATGCCGATCGAACCGGTCAGCATCGACGCCTCGTCGGACAGAATGTCGCCAAACATGTTACCGGTCACCATCACGTCAAACTGCTTCGGTGCCTTGACCAGCTGCATCGCCGCATTATCGACCAGCATATGCGACAGCTCGACATCCGGATATTCCGGCGCCAGCTCGATCATCACGTCACGCCACAGCTGTGTGGTTTCAAGTACGTTCATCTTGTCGATCGAACATAATTTCTTGTTGCGTTTTTGCGCCGCTTCAAACGCCACGCGACCAATGCGGCGAATCTCGCTCTCGGTGTAATGCATGGTGTTGAAGCCGTAACGCTGCTCCTTACCATCTACCAAACGCATCTCGATACCACGCGGTTGACCGAAGTAGATGTCGCCGGTCAGTTCACGCACAATCAGGATGTCCAGACCGGCAACAATTTCGGGCTTGAGCGACGAGGCATTGGCCAGCTCGGGATAGAGAATCGCCGGACGCAAATTGGCGAACAGGCCGAGTTGCTTGCGGATACCCAGCAGGCCGCGCTCCGGACGTTGCTCACGTGGGTAGTTGTCCCACTTCGGCCCGCCGACCGCCCCAAGCAATACCGCGTCGGCAGCCAGTGCCAGCTTCTGGGTGGCTTCGGGATAAGGATTGCCGGTGGCATCAACAGCACAACCGCCGATCAGACCCTCTTCAAGCTCGAACCCCAGGTTGAGCGCATTCAGCACGCGCACCGCCTGCGTCATAATTTCCGGACCGATGCCGTCTCCCGGCAATACGCAAATCTTCACAGTAGCTTCCTTCTCTTAAGCAAATAACCAGGGCTGATCGACACGACGCTTGTCTTCAAACACCCGGATCTTGTCGGCGTTGAGAAGCGTCAAACCAATATCGTCCCAGCCGTTGATCAGACATTCCTTGCGAAACGCATCGACGTTGAAGGGAATGGCTTTGCCGTCGGGCCGAATCACCACCTGCCGGGGAATATCAATCGTCAGCTTGTAGCCCGGCGTCGCCTCGACTTGCGCAAACAGCGCGTCGATCTCGGCGACCGGCAAGACGATCGGCAGAACGCCGTTCTTGAAGCAGTTGTTGAAGAAGATATCGGCAAAGCTCTCGGCAATGATGACCTTGAAGCCGAAGTCGAGCAGCGCCCAAGGCGCATGTTCGCGCGAACTGCCGCAGCCAAAATTCTTGCGCGACAGCAGCACCCGGGCCTGCTCGTAGCGCGGCTGATTGAGCACGAAATTGGGATTCTTCGGGCGCAGAGAACAGTCCTGCCCCGGCTGACCGACATCCATATAACGCAATTCGTCAAACAGGTTCGGACCGAATCCCGAACGCTTGATCGATTTCAGGAACTGCTTCGGAATGATGGCATCGGTATCGATATTGGCGCGATCCAATGGGGCAACAATTCCTTCCAGGCGAACAAACTTTTCCATATTAATCCTTGTCAAACTGCCGTGTTGGGTAACTCATGACCAAGCTTCCTTCAAAGCAAGTCACGAACATCGGCAAAATGCCCGGCAATCGCCGCTGCCGCCGCCATCTCCGGGCTCACCAGATGGGTCCGGCCGCCGGCGCCCTGGCGACCTTCGAAATTGCGATTCGAGGTCGAGGCACAACGTTCACCCGGCTCCAGTCGATCGGCATTCATCGCCAGACACATCGAGCAACCCGGTTCGCGCCACTCAAAGCCGGCGGCGACAAAAATCTTGTCCAGACCTTCCTTCTCGGCCTGCTGCTTGACCAGACCGGACCCCGGAACGACCAGCGCCAGCTTGATGTTCGGCGCAATTTTTCGCCCCTTGAGCACGCCTGCTGCGGCGCGCAGATCCTCAATGCGTGAATTGGTACACGAACCGATGAAGATCTTGTCGACCTGAATCGAGGTCACCGGCGCATTTGGATTCAACCCCATGTACTGCAACGCGCGCTCCATGCTTTCGCGCTTGGCAGGGTCTTTTTCTTTCGCCGGATCAGGGATACAGGCGTCAATCGTCACCACCATTTCGGGCGAGGTACCCCAGGTCACCTGTGGCCGGATCTCCTCGGCCCGCAGATCAACCACGCAATCAAAATGAGCGCCTTCATCGCTGCGCAAGGTCCGCCAGTACGCCACTGCCGCATCCCAGTGTTCGGCTTTCGGCGAGAAAGGACGACCCTTCAGGTAATCAATGGTGACCTCATCAACCGCCACAAAACCCATCCGGGCGCCGGCCTCAATGGCCATATTGCACAAGGTCATGCGCGCTTCCATCGACAGCCCGCGAATCGCGCTGCCGGCAAACTCGATGGCATAGCCGGTACCGCCGGCCGTACCGATGCGACCGATAATCGCCAGTGCCACGTCCTTGGCCGTCACGCCTTTGCCCAGCCTGCCGTCAACGCGAACCAGCATGGCTTTTGATTTTTTCTGCAGCAGGCACTGCGTGGCCATCACGTGCTCGACCTCGGAAGTCCCAACGCCATGCGCCAGACAGGCGAAAGCACCGTGGGTGCTGGTGTGCGAGTCGCCGCAAACGACGGTCATTCCTGGCAGGGTCGCGCCGTTTTCCGGCCCGATTACGTGGATAATCCCCTGACGTAAATCCTTGAACGGGTAATACGCCAGCGCTCCGACTTCGCGGATATTGGCATCCAGAGTCTCAACCTGCAGCCGCGAAATCGGATCCTCGATCCCACGCTCCCAGTGGTCGGTCGGCGTATTGTGATCGGCGGTGGCGACGATAGAAGATGTCCGCCACGGCTTGCGACCGGCCAGCTTAAGTCCTTCAAACGCCTGCGGGCTGGTCACTTCATGTACCAGATGGCGGTCGATGTAGATCAGCGCCGTTCCGTCGGTCTCTTCATGGACCACGTGGCTTTGCCAGAGTTTGTCGTATAGATTAAGCGGCATATCTCGGTTATCCGAAAAAAACATGGCCAGATCAGGCCAATTCAACCTTGGATTATCGCACGCCTCGCTCACAGTGTCAGCCCGACAATGGCTTTACGCCCCTGTCATTTCAACTGCAATTGATCCATGCAACCTCATGGCTCATCGGAAATAATGACTGTGCGTGAAGGCTTTCGTTCGCCGATGTCTCCGGCACGAATCCAGCCGGCCACCAGAATCAGCCCCAGCAGCGCATAAACCGAACCCAGAACAAAGGTCAGCTCGGCACCGAGCTGGTCCCACGCCCACCCACTGACCAAACCACCGAGCAGCCCGCCCGCGCCGAACGAGACACTGGCATAGAGGGCCTGACCGCGTGAGCGGGTTCGCCCGGGAAACCAGGCATTAACGGCAGCGATAGACGCCGAGTGAAAGGCGCCAAAGGTCAGCCCGTGCATCAACTGCGTCAATATCAGGACGAGCAGGCTATCGACGCCCCAGCCGATCAACGCAAAGCGCAGCACCGCCGCGGTAAAACTCGCGAGGAGAATGACGCGTACGCTGAACCGCTGCATCAGCCGCGACATGAAAAAGAACACCACGATTTCTGCCAGCACGCCCAGCGACCACAGACCGCCGACGACCGCCTTACTGTAACCATGCCCTGACAAAAAGATCGAATAAAAGATGTTTAACGCGCCGTGCGCGGCAGTCATCAGAAAACACGCAACAAAAAATGCCTTGACGTGGGTTTGACGCAGGATATCGGCGATCGGCAGCGGGTCATCATCAAGGTGCGGGCGAACCGGGGCTTCTGGAATCAGCAAAGAACAGAGCGCTATGCCAGCGAGGATAGCCACGCTGACCCAGAGCAGACTGACGATGGGGAAATAATCCAGCAAAACGCCGGTACCCAGCACGGCGACGACAAAGCCGACCGAACCCCATAGGCGAATGCGGCTATAACGCGCCGGGTTTTCTCGGAGGTGCTCGAAGGTCAACGTTTCGACCAGCGGCAGGGTGGCCACCCAGAAAAAGGAATGTATGGCCAGCGCCACCAGGAGCGCAGTAAAACTATGCGCAAAGAACAAGCCGGAAAAGACCAGCAGCGTAACCAGACCGGTCAGACGAATGATCTTGACTCGCTGCCCCAGTCGATCGGAAAGCACACCCCAACAATAGGGCCCGACCAGCCGCATCAACTGCATCTGTGACAGCAGGACGCCGATGTCCCAGGCGGAAAACGAGAGTGATTGCAGGTACAGCCCGAAAAAGGGCATGAAAACGCCAATAAAGGCGAAATAGAAAAAGTAATAGCTGGAGAGTCGCCAGTAAGGTAAATCGTGCATCC